>JAPKAW010000058.1 GCA_028825055.1 Flavobacteriales bacterium
TACGAATCGCTCCCAACGCCAAAATGGCAACCTGGGGCTGATTGATAATCGGAGTCCCCATGACATTGCCAAAGGTGCCCACATTGGACATGGTATACGTTCCCCCTGCCGTGTCATCGGGCTTCAACTTTCCTCTTCGAGCTCTATCCGCCAAATCATTTACCTGCTGCGCCAAACCCACCAAGCTAAACTGGTCCGCATTTTTGATAACAGGTACAATTAGATTGCCTGAAGGCAGCGCAGCGGCCATGCCAAGGTTAATTTGTTTCTTAATGATAATCCGATCACCGTCTACGGTCGCATTGACGCCAGGGAAATCTCGAATCGCTTTCACGATCGCCTCGGCGATCAATGGAGTGAAGGTCAATTTGGTCCCATGTGCCTTTTCAAACTGCGCTTTGTTTTTACTGCGCCATTGCACCATTCTGGTAACATCCGCCTCAACGAAGCTAGTCACGTGCGGACTCGTCTGTACGGAGCGCACCATGTGATCAGCGATCATTTTTCGCATACGGTCCATCTCAATGATTTCGTCCTGACCTGATACAACAACAGGAGGAGCAGCTACCGCACTCAATGACTTTGAAACCGTCGGTGCAGGAGCAGGCGCCTTGACCGCAGCAATTCCTCGCATGGAAACAAAGCCCAAAATATCCTTTTTAGTCACCCGACCTTCTGAACCTGAACCTGCGATCCCCTCCAATTCTGCAGTCGTAACGCCTTCTGACTTTGCAATGCTGCGAACAAGAGGCGAATAAAATCGTCCTCCAGCACCCGTTCGTCCGGGCATCGTATCCAAAGGAGCTGCAACAGCAGACAATACGGCAGGCGATGGAACTGGAGATTCCCCAGTCGACGGTGTCTCCACAACCGCGGGGGTCGGAACTGCAGCTAGCGCTGGTGGGGCTAACGGAGCAACCGTTGCTTCTCCACCAATCTCAAATCGAGCGATGGCTTGCCCTACGGCCACAACATCCCCTTCAGCGACCAACCACTCGACGAGCGTCCCGTCCTCTGGAGCCGGAACTTCACTGTCTACTTTATCCGTAGCAATTTCAACTAGGGGCTCATCGGACTCGACGAACTCACTCGGTGAAACGACAAGTTTGGTGATGGTGGCTTCTGCCACACTCTCACCCATTTTCGGAAGGAGGATTTCAATTGTTGCCATGGCGATGTATTGCGCGACGCGAAATTAGGGCTTCCTGGATGACTCCAAGGTCTGTCGTCCAACGATAATCTCGAGCGTAGGTCAAATTGATGCGCTGCCGTACACGAGAATTCATTGATTCAGAGCAACTAAACAGATGTCGTTTAAGTCCAGGAAGTTCTTTTCTTTCTGAAGAAAACCCCACCCAAGTGGCCCTTCCGAGCAATACTTGCAGTGCACCTTGAACCCAAGAAGACCGAGCTAAAAAGAGCCACACAGGCAGTGTGAGCAGCACGAGCAAGGAACAAACAATGTCGAAAAGTCGCTTCGTTCTTTTTGAACCTGGACGCTGAATAGCCCGATGCAATTCTGTAATCGGAGCAACTTCTGGACCTCCAGACCCCATAATATGTCCTTTGTTTTGTACGGTTTCGGACCACGCGATTCGAAACTGAACGCGACTATCTGCCACACGACTCATCAAATCAATGATGTTAAATGCAGTCAAGTCATGGCCGCTCAATACAACTTCGCTAATGCGATGCACTCGAACGGCTTCGTCCAAATCCTTTGCTGACCCGATCCATTGGATATTATTCAACCCGTTCCTCTTATCCAAAATAGCTGGATCAATCCCATCAGGAAGCAATGCCCACATATGAGAGTCAGCGGTTCCGCGCAACTCAACAGAATCCACCAGATCAACCAAGTGCTCTAAGTCAGTTGGCCCTGAAACAAATAGCCTTCTATGGGCTTGTTGATTTTTCCAGTTCGGGCCGCCCAATAATTTCCTAAAGACCATGAATACGACCAGAGCAATTGCTGAACCGGCCAATAAAATGGCTCGACTAAAACGCAATGACTCTGGAAGCAGACCATAGACCGCAAATAACACCAAGCTACCAAAGGCAACGCCTTTCAGAATGCGCGTACCCCGCCATGGTTGATCGTAGCCACCGCTTAACCAAACGGAAGCCATCCATGTGATGGCGTATGCTGCCAAAGCTACAGTCGCAGGTTTCCACGGGTACACAATCCCCGATTGCGCACTGTACAATTGCATCATGGCCACCAAGCCCGTGAAAATCAACAACAGCTCCATTGCTGGCAATGCCCATTTTTTGACCACGCGCGAAAAAATGGCCAAAGCCGCCCTGAAATAAATTGCCATTTGAATCAAAGCCAACAACACCTTCCCTTCACTCCCTTCAAAATGTGTTCTGGCAAAAATGAGCATCGCTTTGTAAAAGACTAACACGTAATTCAACGAACCCTTCTTAGTGCTTTCTCCCTTGTAATGAATGATCGAAGTCCCCGCAAAATAATGGTTCTCCCAACCTCCCTTGAGCAAGCGCCAGCTGAGATCGATATCTTCACCATACATGAAGTATTGCTCGTCCAACAAACCCACTTTATTCAATGCTTCACGGCGCATCCACATAAACGCACCGCTTAAGACCTCAATTTTAGCATCCTGTGCCTTCGGCAAATGTCCTTGGTAGTATTGATTAAAACGTGATGATTTAGGTGCCAATCGATAGATTCCCGAGATCTTGCAAAACGAAGCCCATGGAGATGGAAGTCCACGCTTTGATTCAGGAAGGTAGCGGCCTTGGCCATCCACCATGGGGACACCAAGCCCTCCCAATTTTGGATGGGCTTGGGCATAAGCGTGTGTTTTAACCAATGCATCTTCAGGGATGACGGTGTCCGGGTTGAGCAGAAGCACCCATTCTCCACTAGACTGCCGCACAGCCTCATTGTTGCCACGTGAAAACCCCACATTCTCTTCCAATGCGAGCAATTTAACTTCTGGAAAGTCCCGCCGGACCATCCCACAAGAGCCATCGACGGAGCGGTTGTCTACCACCCACACTTCCGCTTGAAAGCCCGCCGCCTCAAACACATCGGTTGCCTTTCGGACCGATGCTAAACATTGAGCAAGAAAGTGCTCGACGTTGTAATTGACGATGACAATGGAAAGGTCCATGAACTTAGTCGATTAACAAATCAAGGAGACGGCACATGCTTCAAATTTACACCACAACGCACAGCCAAAGTTGCTCATTGCGTATAGGGCAATCGTTGTCGAATACTCTGTACCAAGGTGGCTTCATCAGCGTGCTGCAAATCATCGCCCACAGCTACGCCGCGCGCAATAGCTGTTACCTGAACATCGTATGACGCCAATTTTCGAAAAAGATAAAACGCGGTGGTTTCACCCTCCATCGTCGTGGGCAAGGCAAAAATGATTTCGAGCTGTTTGGCTTCCTGAATCGGAGATGATGTGACCCGCTCAACGAGTGATTCGATGTTTAAGTCATTGGGGCCCGTTCCATCCATCGGACTAATGACACCCCCTAAAACATGGTATAGCCCGCGAAATTGCCCCGTGCTTTCAATGGCCAACAAATCTCTCAAGTCTTCCACAACGCAAATCAATCGATCGTCTCGGGTTGCATCCTCACAAATGGAACACTGGTCCTGTTCGGTGAGGTTGTGACAAATTTGACATCCACGAATTCCCTGACGCAGTGAAACCAGAGATTCTGCAAAAGCTTCCACCTGCTCTTCAGTCCTGCGTAACATGTTCAACACCAGCCGCAGCGCAGTCTTTCGACCGATGCCCGGAAGGGAAGCCATGTGGTCCACAGCAGTTTCCATAAGACGAGATGGCAATTCCATGCCGACAAAGTTACGGCTTACCGCATCTTTGAACCATGAATCCAATCTTGGTCCTCTCCGTTTTCGTCGGTTATGTCATCCTCTTGCTGTTCATCGCACATCGAACAAGCAAACAGACCGTTGGGATTTCCGAATCTGAGCAGTTTTTTCTCGCCGGCAGAAGCGCCCCTTGGTATGTCGTAGCCTTTGGCATGTTAGGGGCGTCTTTGAGCGGCGTGACCTTCATCAGCGTTCCAGGTTGGGTAGGCACTCAAGGGTTTACTTACATGCAAATGGTATTGGGCTATCTAGCAGGATATGCGTTCATCATGGCCGTTTTGCTCCCGCTTTACTATCGGTTGGGATTGACCAGCATTTACGGCTATTTCAAAAGTCGCTATGGGCCAAGAGCTTATCGTACAGGAGCATCCTTCTTCATCCTTTCTCGCATCATTGGCGCGTCCTTTCGATTGTTCTTAGTGGCTTTGGTGGTTCAAATGTTTGTCCTCACCCCGTTGGGATGGGATTTTCATTGGTCACTGCCCGTCGTTGGAGATATCCCTGTCGGATTGGCCTTGGCGGTCGCAACCATCATTGGGGTCATCTATGCTTACACGCGAAAGGGCGGCATAGGTACCATTATTTGGACGGATACACTTCAGACGGCTGCCATGTTGATTGCGGTGGTTCTCGCCGTGGTCGTCTTAGCCCGTGAGCTCAATTGGGACTTGGGACATCTCCCCGGCCACATTCGTGATACCCCTTGGAGTAATTGGTGGGTTCTAGACGATTGGAAGGCGCCTAACCATGCACTCAAGCATTTTTTAGCGGGTGCTTTTGTCGCCATCGCGATGACCGGCATGGACCAGGATATGATGCAGAAAAACCTTGCGTGTAAAAACGTCAAAGAAGCCCGGTGGAACATGGGGTCGTTTTCTTTGGTTTTGGTTGGAGTCAACGTGCTGTTTCTCTCTCTAGGCGTCCTTCTCTATGCCTATGCGGAACAAACCGGACTGCAAGTGGAACGAGCGGATGGACTTTTCCCAACCATCGCTTTGAATGCTTCATTAGGTTTGGGTGTTGGCATCGCCTTTCTCATTGGCCTACTTGCATCGGCGTTCAGTTCTGCAGACAGCGCTTTGACTGCCTTGACTACCTCTGTTTGTGTTGATTTGATTCAAACAGAATCGATGGAGTCCTCGCGAGGAAATGCTATCCGGAAGAAGGTGCACGGTCTGGTCGCAGTGGTCTTATTTGGTGTCATCATGGGCTTTTCTTCGGTTGAAGACACTTCTGTAGTTTCTGCTATTTTCACTGCAGCCAACTACACCTACGGGCCCTTACTCGGCTTGTTTGCATTTGGTTTGATGAGCAATCGCACCCCAAAGGACAATTGGATTCCGGTGATTGCACTGCTCTCCCCATTCATTTGCTTTGCATTGGAGTCCTGGTTGAAGAGTCACTTCGGGTTCAGTTTTGGATTCGCTTTACTGCCGGTCAATGGACTATTCACGTGCATCGGACTTTGGATAATTTCACTCGAAATAAAACCCCGGCTTTAGAAGGTGTTTCATCCACAACGGTATCATGAAAAAAGGATGTGCTTTGGACGTGCGCATCTTGACCGGATTTAACTTTGTGTCTCAATTCGAATCGATTCAATGGATCAACGTCCTTCCTCTCTTATCAATCGTTTATCAGAATCCGCAACGATTGCGATGGCGCGCAAAGCAAGTGAGCTCAAAAGCTCCGGTGTTGACGTCATTTCTCTGTCTCTTGGTGAGCCTGATTTCGACACGCCACAACCGATGAAAGACGCGGGGATTCAGGCCATTGAGAACAACGTTACTCACTACACCCCCGTCCCTGGAATCCTGAGTGTGCGAGAGGCCATCTGTCGAAAGTTTAAACGAGACAACGGACTGCATTTTGACGCTGATCAAATTGTTGTCTCCAATGGAGCAAAGCAGAGTATCACCAATGTGGTATTGGCATTGGTTGATCCCGGCGAGGAAGTCATTTTACCAGCACCTTACTGGGTGAGCTATGCCGACATGGTTGCCTTTGCAGGAGGAAAAACAGTCATCCTACCGACTAGGATTGAAGAAGACTTCAAAATCAACCCACAGGCGTTAGAAGCGGCCATCAATGCCAACACCCGCCTGTTGATTTACTCATCGCCATGCAACCCAAGTGGCTCCGTTTACACGCAGGAGGAGATTGATGCATTGGCCGCGGTATTGATTCGAAACCCCCACGTTTTTGTCATCTCTGACGAGATTTACGAATTGATCAACTTCACGGGGAAACACGCCTCATTGGGGGCCATTGAAGGCATTCAAGACCGTGTAATTACAGTGAACGGGGTCTCCAAGAGCTTTGCCATGACCGGATGGCGTTTGGGCTACATCGGCGCTCCACACTGGATTGCTAAAGCCTGCACGAAAATTCAAGGTCAAGTGACATCGGCCCCCTGCAGCATTGCTCAAGTAGCCGCTGGAGCTGCTATGGATGCCGACCCAAGCATTGCAGATGAAATGAAGGCTGCGTTTCTTCAGAGAAGAGACCTTATGATTGATGGACTGTCCAGCATACCGGGCTTCAAGGTAAACCGTCCAATGGGAGCCTTTTACCTGTTCCCCGATGTCAGTGCGTTGTTTGGGAAATCCCATTCCGAAGGCACCATTGCCAATTCCTCTGATTTCTCGATGTATTTACTTGATAAAGCCCACGTAGCGACAGTTGCTGGATCCGCATTTGGAACTCCTGAGTGCATTCGCCTGTCTTACGCCGCCTCCGAAGAACAACTCTTGGAGGCTGTGCGTAGAATCGCAGAAGCAGTATCTGTGCTCCAATGACCTCCCTGCTTTAACTTCGCTTAATGGACGCCAGACAAGCTCTTCAACAATGCCGAAATTTGACCGCCTTGGTCATCGGAGATGTCATGATCGATGCCTACCTCGTTGGTGACGTGAATCGCATTTCTCCCGAAGCCCCCGTCCCAGTGGTGGATGTCAAATCCCGTGACAGACGATTGGGAGGTGCTGCCAATGTCGCCAAGAACCTTTTGTCCATGGGAGCCTCCGTCCATCTAGCCTCCGTCATTGGAACGGATGAAGCGGGCGAGCATTTGCGAAGTTTACTGGATCATCTCAGCATTGGAGACTCCTGTATTGTTACTGATTCAACGCGACCAACGACCATCAAAACACGCGTCATTAGCAACGGCCAGCAGCTGCTTCGGGTGGACGAAGAAACCGTTCTTCCCATTCACGCTGAAGTCAGTGCAACGTTAGTCAGTCGGTGCATTCAACTATTCGACACTGCAACCATCGATGTGGTGATTTTTGAAGACTATGATAAAGGGGTGCTCACTCCGGATGGAATTGAAGCATTAATTAAAGCGGCTCACCAACGCCATATCCCTGTGACCGTCGACCCCAAATTCAAGCAATTTCATGCATACAAGGGTGTCGATTTGTTCAAGCCCAATCTGAAAGAACTGCGGGAAGGCTTGAATGCGTTGATTGGAAAGGAAGATGACCAAGCGATTGAAGTAGCCATTGACCAATTGACAGCACTACTAAATGTGCAGAATACCTTGGTTACACTCAGCGAACGAGGTGTCTGGGTTCATGCACCGAGTCAAGGGGTTTCCCACAAACGGATACCCGCTTTTCAGCGAGAGATCAACGATGTCAGTGGAGCTGGTGACACTGTAATAGCTGTAGCTTCACTTATGCTTGCATTGAACGTTCCCGCTGACCAGTTGGCTGCTATATCCAACTTAGCCGGAGGCCTCGTTTGCGAAAAAGTAGGCGTTGTACCCATCAACAAAGAGCAGCTCATATCGGAATGGGAATCGAATCTCTCTCCGATCCCCTCTCGACCAAGCGCATGAACTTCCAGGAATTCAGAGAACGCGTCAATGTCTTTTTGTACAGCTCCAAAGGGCAAGCCCTCTCAATACTAAAAATTCTCAACCTCCTCGTTTCTTCCTCGACACTTGTCGTTTTAGCTATGTACTATGGCTTTCCCAATGACAGCGAAACAGCAACGTTGCTTCTCTCCTGGGTCAAAACATCGTTCTTCTTTTACGTTTTTCAGTACGTCACCAAGGTGCTGTATGAGTTTCATCCAATACAATTCATTCGAAAAACATGGTTTGAATGTTTGGTGATGAGCATCCTCGTCATTGAAGGAAGTAGCGACCTGTTGACAGGAAAACTGTTTATAGGAGGTTTCATTCAGGGCCTCGGATTCGGTTCGATTCAGGATATTTACACCCTGTTTATTCAAGGATATTTCTTTACGGTTGTCGCAGCTGAACTTTTAAGGCAGGGCCATGTTTTGCCTCGTTTTCGTTTGAATCCTGCATTGATCTTTATCCTGAGCTTTTTTGGGATTATCACCATTGGCACCGTGCTCCTGATGCTACCTGAAATGACGGTCGCGGCCAACAGCATGGCGTTCATTGATGCCCTATTCACTTCCACAAGCGCCACGTGTGTCACGGGGTTGATGGTTGAAGATGCCGCTACTTTTTTCACATTCAAAGGCCAAGTTGTCCTATTGCTACTCATCCAATTGGGCGGGTTGAATTTGATCGCATTCGGCTCTTTCCTCATGCTCGCTGCACGATTTGGACTCGGCGTGAAGCAACATGATGTTATTGAAGATTTTGTGCATCGAGACAATTACAATTCGGGATCAAGCATGCTGAACAAAGTGCTCCTTTGGTGCTTGGGCATCGAAGTGATTGGAGCTTTGGCCTTGTATTTATCTTGGGGACCCGGCGTGACTTTCCAACACAGTGGTAGCTCTATTTTTCTTTCTGTTTTCCACTCCATTTCGGCCTTCAATAGCGCCGGTATCACACTTTTTACCGACGGCTTTGTCAATCAATCAGTCGTCCAAAACTGGTCCGTTCATTGGATCATCACCTTTTTGGTTTTCTTTGGAGCGTTGGGCATGGTCGCCATATTTGATTTGTTTGATCCATCGAGGCTCAGAGAACGCATGGCTCAACCTTGGAAGAAAATTGAATTTGCTACTAAAATCGCGCTTTATTTCTCCATAGGCCTGGTCGCTTTTGGCGCTGCTGGTTTTTGGCTTTTAGAGTATGAAAATACGCTGAGTGGCATGAGTTATTTTGGACAGTTTACCACAGCAATTTTTCAAAGCACAACGAGAACGAGTGGATTCAGCACAGTAAACATTGGCACGGTTGGTATCCCGATGTTGTTCTTATTCATCATTTTAATGTTTATAGGCTCATCCTCTAGCTCCACTGGTGGAGGCATTAAAACATCAACGTTCGCTATTGTATTAGCCGATGTTTGGCGAACCATTCGAAGTTTGGATCACGTCCAATTGTTCCAGCGAACCATTCCAGAAATCCTACGGTCTAGGGCTTACAGTGTCTTGCTCTTTTTCTTAGCAGGAAACACCATCGCCATTTTTCTGTTAACCATTACTGAAACGTCAATTTTAGAAATGCCTGATCGCGGAATATTGGATCTTATTTTCGAAGAAATCAGTGCCTTTGGTACCGTTGGGTTGAGCACAGGGATAACTCCAATGCTGAGCAATGCGGGAAAGGTGATTGTCATTTTGAGCATGTTTATCGGTCGTGTCGGCACCCTCACCGTTGCGTTTGCGTTGGGAGGCAAGTACATTAAACGTCACATTAAATACCCCGCAGGCCACACCATGGTTGGCTAATTCACTGAATGGGAACACGAGTCACTCCTTACACTTCTGCGGACGCCGAGTCCAAAAAGCAGCAAGTCGCGCGCATGTTTGACAACATTGCTCATAGCTATGACTTTCTCAACCACCTCTTTTCTTTTGGAATTGACGTGCTTTGGAGAAAGCGCTCTATCCGAATACTCAAGCAATATTGGAGTGGCCGCACGGGGCCCTTCAGACTGATGGACATGGCAACTGGCACAGCAGACTTTGCCATTGAGGCCTTGCGGATGAAGTTATTAGATACGCGAGTAACGGGTGTAGACATCTCACCTGGCATGTTAGAAGTTGGCCGTAAAAAAGTTGCTAAACGAGGGTGGGATGACCGCATAGAACTCGTCGAAGGGGATAGCGCTGATCTCCCATTCGAAGAAGGGACATTTGATGCCTACACGGTCGCGTTTGGCGTAAGGAATTTTGAAAATCTAGATCAGGGCATGAGGGAAATGTTTCGTGTACTCAAACCTGGTGGAATGGGGCTTGTTTTGGAATTTTCCAAGCCGAAGGCATTTCCAATGAAGCAGTTTTTTGGATTGTACTTCAAGTTCATCATG
>JAPKAW010000332.1 GCA_028825055.1 Flavobacteriales bacterium
AAATACATAACTATGACTTTAGAAATCTTCTAACCATTGATAAATTTTTCGCTGGAATCGTCTTCAAAATCAATTGCCACAAGACCAAGTCCTTCCGCATCAATATCGTCTTCATCTCCGTGTACTTCTTCGAACCCTCGTCCAACCACAGTGTTTGTTATTTCAACAGCTTTTTTAAACGCCGCATTCAAAACTTTGACTTCATAAAAATCGTGGCCATCTTCACTCATAGACTCCATTACTCGCAAAGCCTCTAGTGGTTGGCCGAGCCGTTCGTAAGCTGTGACTGTAGCAGTGTATAGGTCAATATCAGGAACAAAGCCGTCGTTTCGCATCTTGCGAAGAAACATCTCGGCTTCTCGAGGTTGTTTCTTTGATGCAAGAGTTGTAATAATTAGAACGTAGGTTTGACGATTCGGATGCACGTTGTCAGCTGCAAACTCCGATTTCATTAACTTGTAAGTCAGTATGGCACGTTCCATATCTCTGGTACCATTGCCCTCACTTTGCGCCATTATCACAGTATTGAAGGTAGCAACATTTGGTGACAGTCCCTCTCGAATCATTTTGCGCAAAAGGAGAAGTGTTCTCTCTGGTTCGCCGGCTTTTCGACAGCAGCTGATAGCAGCACCGTAAATAATTTCATTTGGAACAATAGACGCGTCCTTCATTCTACGAAGGACCTTGCTCAAAGCTTCGGTACTCCCAACTCGTTCACACGCCGTTACTAATGATCCAAAGGTCCGTTCCGTTGGCTCCAAACCGTCTTCTTTTATTCGGTCCAAGAGGGCGAGGGCACTTACCAAATCCATTGCTTCCGCACAGACACGAATAGCTGCATTGTAGACATTAATATTGGGATCCACTACCGTAGGATCTTTTTTCATGACCCGCAAGATTCGAAGCGCTTGTGTTTTGGGCAAGGCAATTGCTGCCTCATTTCCTACGCGCGCATAATTGGCACAGGCCGTAGCACACGCACCAATGACGGCGGCAAAGGTCACCACATTGGGCTCGACTCCATCTTTTCTCATGCAGTTCACCAATTGCAGCGAGCGCTTCCATTCTCCAGCATATTCGCATCCGGTAATTGCCGATGTGTAGGCCACCACATCGGGTATCATGTCCGTGGGACTGGACCTCATTTCTTCCAACAATCGAATTCCCTCTTGCCAATTGCCCCCTCGCGCACACGCAGAAATAGCGAGCCGGTAAGCCACCGCATCCGCTCCTCGAATAGGTTGCTTGACTCCCTTGCGTTGCCATCCGGTAGTTTTCCGTTGGGACGGAGAGGACGTCTTCATCAGTTCCAAATACATGAGTGCTTCGCTGGCCAATCCCATTTGTTGGCACGCCTTTAGCACGGAGGTGAGAGCCATGCCATCGAGTTGCACATTGGACGCTTGCATTTCCTTGGTTTGTTCCAAGACCATGTCCCACTTTTGGGCTCTTTCGCAGGCGGCCAGCACGGTACCGTAGGACACCGCATCCGGTTGCACCGGCGAAGTGGGCAATTCCATTTTATGGAGCAGGGCCATGGCTGGCTCCCAATGTCCGGCCATGGCACACGCCGACAGAGCAGCATTGTACCCAATCACGCTCATTTCACGGGGAGCTTGTTCGAGGAGTTGGAGGGCCTGGTTGGGTTGGGGTGGATCGGCACGAGCGCAGGCGGAAATGGCGGTGGAGTATACTACCGCGTTAGGTTGAACTCCGTAGTCGTTCTGCATGGACGCCAAGAGTTGGAGGGCTCGATCGGCACGTCGCGCCCTCGCACATGCTGACATTAATGCTCCAAAGGTAAAGACGTTCGGTTTCAGCTGTTTCTGGTCGACGCCGTTTTGGAGAATTTGAAAGGCTTGATCTATTCGAGTGGGACGTGCTCGGGCACACGCATCGATGGCTCCGTTCATGAGTCGAATGGTGGGCATTTCTACAAAATGGTACATGTCCAAGGCAGCGTCTGTTTTTCCTCGCTTTCCCCAGCTAACAATGTCTCGTTCCATTTGAGCGATGTTTTCTCTTGTTAACGTTTTTGATGTGTTTGGTGTT
>JAPKAW010000333.1 GCA_028825055.1 Flavobacteriales bacterium
CAAGTGTTGTTCCCAATGTTGTAGTTGTTGCGTAATTTAGTGGTATAGGGATTATAACATTTGTGGGATGTTGCTAACGCTGTTGCGCATGGGGATGGTAGTTGGCAGTGGTTGATGAAGAAGTAGTTGTACTACAGCATCAATTACTTTTCCCGGAAAATGTATGGCACAAAGGGGAGGACCCACAAACGGTTCGTGAAGAGTATATCATGACTAGTGCACACTGTACTACGTGCAATATTTGCACGGATAACGCACGCAGCATTATTTCAAGCCCTACAGTTAGGGGGATATTACTTCTTTTCTGTGGAGCAGATAAATGAAAAGGGATCCTTCCCATAACTTGATTTCGGTTGGCAACGGGTCTAGTGACAGATCATTTCATCAGAGCACGTACTCCACCAAAGACGGCGCAAAGGAATGCAGGTGCTTTTATATTGAATTGTCAAAACACGGAAACGCAGTATAGTTGAGGAATAAGTTATTTGTTCTAGAGATGACTGATCCAACAATGTGTGTTTATTTGGACTATTTACTACGCTTGCGATCGAAGTCCCCCTGATTTTGATTTCATCGTTTGAAGGGCCGCCCCCAAAGCCCAATCTATCCCGTTCTCCCCTACATTATTACTAATTGTAATTTGTTGCTCCGGAGAAATCCCGAGCCCATGGATCAGGAAGGAATGCAGGTGGGTCATACCAAAGCACCAATTCTCATTCAATTCGTGGGGTTGGTCGTCCTTGGGGTAGGCAGCGTCCATTTCTTTCCAGCCCATAGCACAATTCTGTTTGGCGGCCTTGGCAAGGTCCTTTGCAGCAATCACACCGGGCACGCCGTCCATGCCAAGGGCACTGGGAGCGTAGAAAAAGTTTTCAAAGGCCCAAATTTTTCCGAACTTGGGAGCGTACATACCGTCATACAGGCATCCATTGGGGTAAGAACACTCTTTGGTACTAGCTACGTAGAGCGTTTCAGAAATAAGTTTCGAGCAGGCATCGAAGTCGCCCTCGGGGATTGCCGTGGTGACCCCCGATAGCGCGCTGCTCTCGGCGCCAACCACAAACCCGGTTTGGAGACACGGGTCTTTGGAGGCACCCGATTTTGTCAATACTTCATTCACAGCTTCACGAGCAGAAGTCATCCCGAGGCCAAGGAAAGAGTGTGTAAAGACCTCACCAGGCTTTCCAGAAGTCGGATTATGGTAGGGCCGCTTATGTTCATTGGGCACAACATTGGATTTGTCTTCATTATTGACTTTGAGGGTGACTTGAACGGACGCCCCTCCCATTTCCAACACACCCCAAGTTCCTGGCTCATTGTTTAGGTAATTGATAGCTAACCACCCCAACAAACCTTCCTCTTTGCCATCAATAACCTCAGCATCTTTCTTTGAAAACGCAAAGCCAGTCTTTGACAGATAGGTCCGCACGTCCTTCAAGATGGCCTCTCGTTCATTTTTTTGCAAGAGCCTCATACCAGCGGTCGCTTTGAGGATGATTTTGGTATTTTTGATTTCTGATTCTGGAACGTACTTCCGAGCGAATTCCATGAGAGGCTCGAGTGACCGCCCAGCATCACTGGGAACAGTAGCATACGACGAAAGTCCCGGTTTGGTTTTGAGCGATTCGTGCTTTGGATCGACTAAACCACCGGAAGCATGAAAAACGTGAGCGCGAGATCCCGACGACCCTGCGTCGATGACCACTATGTAACCCGAAGACGACGCCAATGGCGAGACACTTCTCAATAGAAAGGCGCAGCTGAATACGGCAGCAATGATGAGCATATACGAATACAATTTATTTGAAGTTATGCCTGTTCCAGCCACCGTTCCCATCTTGGGTGGAGTCGTTTGGTCTGTGCCTTTCTGCAGTGCGAGGCTGCTGGTTTCATGGGTTAGCTTTCCGAGGCTTTTCGCACCGCGCTTGACCAGCATGGCTTTTCTTTCTTCCTGTGGATGCATCATAAAGGCCTTGAGAGAGGCAACAGTTTGAATATACTACCTGGTCTGACCCACCTGCTGGCAATACTGTACGAATGGC
>JAPKAW010000334.1 GCA_028825055.1 Flavobacteriales bacterium
TCGTTGATTGCAATGTTTTCAATCCCCTGCCTGTTTGCGGGTGTGATTCCATTACCCACTTTAATGAATGCGTGGTTACGTATGTGGATTGGGTTTCCGAATACAGCTTAGGCGCATGCCCTGGAGATTGTTACGACCCCTTGCGCATCGTAGAAGGAATGAATTGCCCTGAGGAAAGTGACCCCGTATGTGGTTGCGACAGCGTGACCTACATCAACGCTTGCGAAGCATGGTACTTAGGAGGCTTGGCGGAATGGACCGAGGGACCTTGTGAAACCAACGGCATCCTCCAACACACGGCTTCTAGGCGCTTGCACGTCTCTCCCAACCCCAGCAATGGTGTATTCCTGATTTCAGAAGTCCACTCTGCTGCTTCATGGAAAGTATACAACTCTGCAGGCATTCTTGTGCTTCAAGGGACAGGTCCTCGTGTGAACACAGGCCTCACTTCAGGTAGCTACATCCTGCATTCCGAGGGCTTTTTGCCGACGCGATTGGTCGTACAGTAGATCTACTTTCATAGAGTGCATCTTGTTAAAAATCTTAGCCTGACATTCCTTTTAGCATCACGAACAGACAATGTGCTGTAGATTCGCGAATGCAAAAAATTAAAATCCAGACATGTAGGGCTGTCCGTTTGTATGCAGCAGCAGTCATGGTAATCTTTGGAAACGCACTGTTTGCTCAAAATTGGACTTCTGTCGAGCCATTACCGGACAACTTTCGCAGTGACCACAGTTACGGTTTTTCCATCGATGGAACGGGGTACTTGGTAGCGGGTCAAACCGATAGCGGATACAGCGATGCCTTTTACAGCTATGATGCCACAGCAGACGCTTGGACCGCATTGGAAGATTTCCCTGGAGACGCTCGTGGATATGCCATTGGTGATGATTGGGATGGCAAAGCGTGGTTCGGATTTGGACAAGGCACCAATGGTATTCTCAATGATTTGTGGGTATTTGATTCGGCGACTGGAAGTTGGGAAGAGAAAGCATCGTGTCCGTGTGACGCCCGCATGCACCCCGCTTTTGTTGCCATTGATGATCACATCTATGTTGGGCTAGGGAATTCAGCTTCGGGAGACCTCAATGATTGGTGGGAATATGACATGGAGTCGGATACATGGTCGGAAAAACCCGCATTCCCTGACGCGCAACGCCACCATCCGTATCAATTTGGAATCGATGGACAGGTGTATGTTGGTTTCGGTCACCACAGCTCCGAAATATTCAATGAATGGTACCGGTACGACCCTGCAGGTGAAAGCTGGACGGAAATGACCCCGTTGCCAGACCAAGGTCGCGTTGCTGGCGCGCAATTTGCGCATGATGGAATGGGCTACGCCTTGAGCGGAGATGGAGAAGGCCACACGTCCATGCCTACCGGTGAATTTTGGCAATTTGACCCACTGAACGATTCTTGGACGCAATGGCCTGCGCATCCTGGCATGTCTCGTTGGGCTCCTTCTTCCTTTGTCATCAACAATGAGGTTTACCTCATCAATGGCATGAGCATGGATCCGGGAACATTTGATTACATGGACACCAATTGGAAATTGGCTATGACACCTGCAATTAGCTCAGATGCTGGTATTTCTGAGTACTTGGGCGAAACGGTCATTTGCGCTGCAGAGCCACTGAACGTCGCCGCTTCTTTGACCAACTGGGGTAGCGATGACCTCACCAGCATTCAACTGGAACTGGTCGTTGATGGCTCCGTTGTTTTGGAACAAACATGGGAAGGGAGTTTGGTGTCATATCAATCAGCAGTCGTTGAAATGGGCTCATATGCATTTGACATGGCCACCGCTGTGAATGTTCAAATTACAACTCCGGATTTGAATCCGCTCAATGATGCCATCTCCGCATCCATTACATCATCACCTGAAGGTACAACCCACTGGCTCATCACGTTGAACACAGACAACTGGGGCGATGAAACCAGTTGGGAGATTCGGAATGAAGCAGGTTCGTTGGTTCAACAATCTGGACCCAATGCCTACGACAATCAAACGGCATATGAGATTGGGGTGA
>JAPKAW010000335.1 GCA_028825055.1 Flavobacteriales bacterium
AATGCGATTAACGCGGCCTTGGGTGCAGTGGGGACCACTGTGCTGTTTGATCATGAGAAGGGCCTTTTCCAAGGTGACCAAGCGGCATTCCAGCAGTTATTGAAGGATATGAATGCTGGTAAGGTGAACACGCTGATCGTTTCAGATTGCAACCCCGCTTACGATGCGGTTAACGTGGAGGAGTTTGTTGCTGGTTTGGCGAAAGTCAAAACGAGTGTGAGCACTTCCATGGTTGCGGACGAAACGGCGAGCCGTTGCGGCATGATTGCCCCAAACCATCATTGGTTGGAGTCTTGGAGTGATTTGCAGATTGAGAAGAATCGCATTGATTTGGTTCAACCTACGATTGCACCGCTCTACGATACGCGTGCTTCAGGACTGAGCTTTTTGACTTGGTGTAACGCCGATGCCGGTATGGACTGGTACACGTATTTACGTTCTACATACAACGGGAGCTATGCTGCTAAGTCGATGTATACGGATACAGAATGGAATGAAGCCGTTCACAACGGACATATGGTCTTGGGTGACGGCGTCACTGAGACGCCAGCGTATATCGTAGGAGATATGTCTGCTGCGGTCTCAAACGTAAACAAGCGTGAGGGAGGAAGCTTTGAGTTGGCGTTGTATCAGAAAACGACCATGGGTGTTGGCCAGCACGCTGCAAACCCAATTTTACAAGAGACGCCTGATCCGATTACGAAGGTGACTTGGGACAACTATGTGACCATGTCGCATTCGGATATTGATGCAATGGGTCTCAACGGATTCATTGGTCAAGAGGCTCCGGCAAGCGTTGTCAATGTGACTGTAGGAGACTCCTCCATGGAACTGCCTGTATTCCCAACACCTGGACAAGCTCCGGGGACCATTGGACTCGCCCTTGGGTATGGACGTGGAGCAAATGGTGAAAACATTGGGAAGGCCGCTTTCCAATCTGGAGAGAGTGGATCATTTAATACAGATTCCGAAGGAAATCTCATTCCAGTTGGAGCTAACGCCTTTGGGTGGGCTCGCTTAAATGGAGGCTTTGTAGACTACACACAATACGATGTGAGAGTGGAAGCGACAGGGGGGACATATCCTTTGGCGTGCACTCAAATCCAAAACACCTTCATGGGGCGCGAAAGCATCGTCAAGGAAACGGATTTCACGAGCTACTTCGCTGAACGGGACACGAAGAAGGGCTTGGCATCTTGGAACAAGTTGATCACGTTAGGCGTCCACGAGGATGTCAACGCGGATGGCACCATCGATGCGCAAGACAACAAGCCAACCGCCGCATTTGACTTGTGGCATGAACATGCCGTAGAAGATGTGGGCCATCGGTGGGGCATGACCATTGACTTGACGACCTGTACAGGGTGCAGCGGTTGTGTAACAGCCTGCCATATCGAGAACAATGTTCCCGTCGTCGGAAAGGACGAAGTGCGTCGTCACCGGGATATGCACTGGATGCGCATTGACCGATTCTTCGCTTCTGATTACAGTTTGAAGAAGGGAGAAGAGGAAGGAACGGGTGTGATTGAGTCATACCGTCGTATGGAGGATCCGGCGTTGAACCCGCAAACGGTTCACATGCCGATGATGTGCCAACACTGTAACCACGCTCCATGTGAGACGGTTTGTCCAGTAGCGGCGACAACACACTCGAACGAGGGACTGAACCAGATGACTTACAACCGGTGTATCGGAACCCGCTATTGCGCAAACAATTGCCCTTACAAGGTTCGACGCTTCAACTGGTTTAACTATCCGGGCTACAAGAAATTTGGCAACTTCAACCCTGCTCAAGACAGCTTGATGCGCATGGTATTGAATCCAGATGTCACGGTCAGAAGTCGTGGTGTCATGGAGAAGTGCAGCATGTGTGTACAGCGCATCCAATCGGGGAAACTCGAAGCGAAAAAGGATGGAACGCCTGTTGAAGACGGAAGTATCGTTACGGCATGTGCTGAGGCTTGCCCAACGAATGCCATTTCATTTGGAGACTTGAATGACAAGGCTT
>JAPKAW010000059.1 GCA_028825055.1 Flavobacteriales bacterium
TCATTTTCGCGTTCTTGGATCACCAAATCATGAACGGGAACGGCAGGTAAATCAGTATGAAGTGCACTCCAGCTCCTTCCGTCGTTGAAGGAGACGTATGCTCCGCCGTCGGTGCCGGCAAACAAAGTGCCTTCACGAGAAGCACTTTCAGCCAAGGCATTGACGGGTTCGCAAGGAAGGTCGTCGTCGCCAAGTCGAGTCCAAGTCCTACCATCGTTTTCGGTCATGAAAATCCATGAATCAAAATGGTCCAAGCGATAACCATTCAACGCAACGTAAAGACGCTGTTCGTGGTGGTTGCTCCACATGACTTCACTGACCCACAGCAACTCGTTGCGCTTCGTGCTTTGAGGAACCGGAGAAGCGAGTGCGTTCCAGGTATTTCCGCCATCCCGCGATACCTGAATGAGCCCATCGTCTGTTCCAACGGCGAGTTGCCCAAATCGCAACGGGCTTTCGTGCAAGGAGGTGATGGTTCCAAAGGGGACATTGCCACTGCGCCCGCCGCGAGTCAGGTCGGTGCTGAGGGTCTCCCAGTTTTCGCCTTGATCAAAAGAGCGGTGTAGCCGATTGGACGCCATGTATAAGATGTCCGGTTGGTGTCGGCTTAACCAAATGGGTGTTTGCCAATTCCACCGCAACGGTGTCTCGCCCAATTCATGTTTGGGGTGCAAGCTGGTGTAGTCATCATTTTTCCGATCAATGCGGTTGTACCAACCAAACTGGGATCCGGTAAAGACGACTTCAGGATTGCGTGGATCCACCTCGATTTGCATTCCGTCTCCTCCACTCAGTTCTTCCCAAGGGTATTTCCCTCGTTGATGCCAGCCCTTTGAGTAGCGATAATTGGAGGGGCCAACCCATGTTCCGTTGTCTTGCAGGCCGCCGTAAATGTTATAGGGCTCAGCGTTGTCAACTTCGATGGCATAGAATTGTCCGACCGCGGGACTATTGCATTTAATCCAGTGCTCTCCACCATCCCAAGAGATGTTGACGCCGCCATCATTGCCGTTGATGAGGTGTCCTTCACGCACTGGATTGGCCCACAGGTGGTGGTGGTCGACATGTACGTTGGGTGCTCCCAACGATTCCCACGTTGCCCCGCCGTCCAAGGATTCAATCAAAGGAACACCAGCAATCCAAAGCCGATCTGCATTGTTGGGGTCCACCTCAATCATGCCAAAATAGTAGCCATAGGTGTAGCCAACATCCTCAAGGGGTGTTGAATGGGTTCTTTTCCAAGAGGTTGCCTCCCCGTTGAGGAAGCTCAATCGGTAGACCTCTGTTCCAACAATGTCTGCTTCGAAAAGTGCTTTGTTGCCGTCGGTTAAGTAATCGTGAAGTGCACTGGGGTGCAGGGTTTTTTCGGCAACCCGTTCAAAGAGGGAGGTCGCATTGTCTGCTTCTGGGAAATTATTGTCTTCAAGAAAACGTTCTAGCTTGACTGTGTCCAATCCTGCAAACTCCTCGCCAGTCATGTCGATAAACAAGCGGGCTTCGTAGTCCTGTTTTTCTTTTTCCAAGGTGGAAGCGGAGTCAGGTAACGCGGCCTGATTGTCGACAAAGGCGAACAGCTCCTGAGCGCCTGCGTGCCATGCAAGACCAATGCGTCCGGTGCTTGGAAGGTTTGGGAATCCATCCAGCGCACTTAACTCAATCCAGGTGTCTCCGCCATCGTGGGATTCCCAGATGCCTGAACCGGGTCCGTTTCCAGTAAAATTCCATGCGCGACGTGTGCGGTCCCACGTCGAAGCGAACAAGTGGTTGGGGTCCAAGGGGTCGAGGATCAAATCCACGGCGCCTGCTCGGTTTTCCTCGCCGTCGACGGCGAGTACACACGTCCAGTCCAAGCCTCCGTTGAGGGTGCGGTAAACTCCACCAGAGGTGTTTTCTGAATAGAGTGGTCCCAATGCAGCGACCCACGCAACGTCATCGTTGGTCGGGTGCAATTCGATGCGTCCTATATGCTGGGTATCTTCCAATCCGCGATGTTCCCAAGTGTTGCCCTGATCGTCACTGATGTAGACGCCTGTTCCCGCATAGGAGCTTCGGGATGA
Organism: Flavobacteriales bacterium; assembly: GCA_028825055.1. Classification (GTDB taxonomy): domain Bacteria; phylum Bacteroidota; class Bacteroidia; order Flavobacteriales_D; family Sanyastnellaceae; genus UA16. Next base: position 2,058 of record JAPKAW010000059.1, read on the forward strand.
ATTCACTTCGCCTGTGCCTACCCATAAGCGCTGGCTTTCGGTGTGCAACGCGACAGCTCCTAGTGTAATGCTCAAGGCTTGATCAAAAAGCGGTTCAAAGCTCGTTCCATTGTTGCGTGTGTGCCAAAGGCCTCCCGAAGCATAGGCTACATAGAACTCGCTGCCATCTCCGGGCGCTACAGCGATATCGGAAACGCGTCCACTCATAATCGTAGGACCGACGCATCTCAACGGGAGTCCGGAAGTCCAGCTGTTGTTCACCGCGGTCTGTCGGTCACTTGCGGTGGTGAGTCGCTGGGATGAAGGTGTTGGGCCCAATGTGGTTTTGGACCCTTGGCCGTAAGCATCAGTGAGTATTCCAATGGAAGCAAACAAACAAAGAGTGAGAATACGTAGCATGGATTAAGATTGGAGTTTGGGGTTGTTGCGGTGGCGTTCCGCATCACGCTGTGTTTTTTTCTCGATGTTGCGGGCGAGAGCATCGGATAGATCCACGCCAGTTTGATTGGCTAGGGCCATTAAAACCCACAGCACATCGGCCATTTCATCACCGAGGTCCGCACCAACATCAGAAGGTTTTTCACTTTGGTCGCCGAATTTCCGTGCGATAATGCGTGCCAATTCTCCGACTTCTTCTGTGAGAATGGCAAGGTTGGTCAATTCGCTGAAATAGCGAACGCCAATGGTTTTAATCCATTGGTCCACTTGGTCTTGCGCTTCACGCAAGGAGGGGGAAGGGGTGTTCATGATTTGTTTTGTGTGTCAATCCAAATGGTGACCGGCCCGTCATTGACCAAGGAAACCTGCATGTCTGCGCCAAATTGACCGCGCTCAACGGGTTTACTCATATCACGCTCCAGAGCTTCGAGAAAAGCTTCATAGAGCGGGATAGCGTGTTCCGGAGGGGCGGCGCGTACAAAACTTGGACGGGTTCCTTTTTTTATGGATGCGTGCAATGTGAATTGGCTGATGACCAAGGCTTCGCCATCCAGGTCTCTCACGGACAGATTCATTTTCCCATCGTGATCCGAGAAAATTCGGAGCGCTGCAATCTTGGCGGCTAGCCAATTGACGTCGTCTATTCCGTCCGCATCTTCTACTCCCAACAAGATGACAAGGCCTTTTTGAATGGCCCCTACGGTATTGCCTGCGATGGTAACGCTCCCTGATTGAACGCGTTGAATGACTGCTCTCATGTCGCCGAAAATACAACACGAGACACCGAGCAAATGGAGTTCATTCACAACGTCTTTGGAAATGGTGAACAAATGCATTCGATTCCGCACGGAATCCGTGTTTCGCAGGCGTATTTTTGAGCGCTAAAACACGCGAAAATGCAAGCCTCAACAGCCATTGCTACACTTGATCAGGCTCAAGAAATGGGCCTTACTCCTGATGAATTTGAGAAAATCAAATCCATCATGGGCCGCACACCCAATTTCACGGAGATGTGCATTTATTCGGTCATGTGGAGCGAGCATTGTTCGTATAAGAACTCCATCAAGTGGTTGAAGACACTTCCAAAAGATGGAGACCACATGCTGGTAAAGGCCGGTGAAGAGAACGCTGGTATTGTTGATATCGGAGGCGGTTTGGGTTGCGCATTTAAAATCGAATCGCACAACCATCCTTCGGCATTGGAGCCCTACCAGGGCGCAGCAACAGGAGTTGGAGGAATTAATCGGGATATTTTCACAATGGGTGCCCGTCCGATTGCGCAATTAAACAGCTTGCGATTCGGAAGTTTGGATCATCCGAGAACTAAGTGGCTGCTCGAAGGAGTGGTGAAAGGAATCGGGGATTACGGCAATAGTTTTGGTGTGCCCATTGTAGGAGGGGAGCTATTTTTCGACCCATGCTATCAAGTGAACCCGTTGGTGAATGCGATGTCCGTGGGGATTTTAGAAACCGATAAGATTATCAGTGCGACGGCCACAGGAATTGGAAACCCAGTTTATATCGTGGGCTCTGCAACTGGTAAAGACGGCATCCAGGGAGCTTCTTTTGCGTCCAAAGATATCACGGCTGAAAGTGCTGACGATTTGCCTGCGGTTCAAGTTGGAGACCCTTTTCAGGAGAAGTTGTTGTTGGAAGCGACGCTGGAATTGGCTGCAACCGATGCGGTGCGTGGCATGCAAGACATGGGCGCGGCTGGCATCACCTGTTCAACTTCCGAAATGTCAGCAGCAGGAGAGGTGGCCATGGACATATACTTGGACAAAGTGCCTTTGCGTCAGCAAGACATGGAACCATTTGAAATCTTATTGAGTGAATCTCAAGAACGGATGTTGGTTGTTGTTGATAAAGGCCAGGAGGCCCTAGTTGAGGGTATCTTCGATAAATGGGATTTACATGCTGTAGAGATCGGTGTGGTCACTGAGGGCAATCAATTGCGTTATTTCAAGGATGGAGAACTGGTTGCAGAGGTTCCGGGTGACACCTTGGTGTTGGGCGGAGGAGCGCCGGTCTATGATCGAGAGTATACAGAGCCAGAGTGGTATGCAGAGGCACAGGCATGGAATCCTGATACGGTTCCCGTGCCGACCATTGAGGAAGCGAAGGTCATTGCAGAACAACTTGTGGAAAACCCGAACATCGCATCTAAACGTTGGGTTTGGGAGCAGTATGACAGCATGGTAGGGACCTTAAACCGCAACACCAATCGTCCGTCTGACGCGAGTGTAGTACGTGTTCGCGGAACAGAAAAAGCGTTGGCATTGACCGTGGATTGCAATGCGCGGTATGTGGACATGGATCCCGAAATTGGAACAGCTATTGCTGTTGCAGAAGCAGCGCGAAATATCAGTTGTACAGGAGCGGTTCCGAGTGCGATTACCAACTGTTTGAATTTCGGCAATCCGCACAATCCTGAAGTGTATTGGCAATTTGTGCATGCCATTCAAGGAATGAGCCGTGCTTGCCGTCACTTCAATACACCGGTCACTGGTGGGAATGTGAGTTTTTACAATCAATCGGCTCAACCAGATGGCACTGCAATCGCAGTCTTTCCAACGCCTACCATTGGTATGGTGGGAATCATGGAGAACAGAAATGACCATATGTCCCTGGATTTTAAGGAGAAAGGCGAGTTGATTTTCTTGATTGGAGAATCGACATCGTGTATTAATGCTTCCGAGTACCTGAGTTCAGTTGTTGGAGTGAAGAAGTCCCCAGCACCTCATTTCAATATTGACGATGAAGGGAAGGTTCAGGAGTGTGTTCGAACGGCCATTCAAAGAGGCTGCATCGAAGCTGCACATGACGTGGCGGATGGAGGACTGTTTGTGTCACTTTTAGAGATGGGCATGCCCAATGGCTTGGGCTTCGATATTGTTACGGACGATGAGATTCGTTTGGATGCCTTCTTATTCGGTGAAGGGCAAAGTCGAATCTTAGTGACATGCACAGAAATGCAACAAGACACTTTATTGGACGCGATTGAAGAATATGACGTTCCTGTAGTGCTGCTCGGACACGTGACAAAAGGTAAAATTGAAGTTGACAACCATTCCTTTGGTTTTTGCGCAGAATGGCGTAACACCTTTGACAATGCGTTGGAAGAAGAAATAATGGGATAATTTCCAGGAGCATGCCGATACCAATCAACTTGAATTTTGCGTTCTGATTGCCGATGAAAAACTGGCTCAAATTTTTATTTAGTCGAACGTTTTTACGTTCAGCCTATCGGTTGGGCTGGGCTTGGGTGATTGTGCTCGGTGCGATGTGGGTTTTCTTGCATTTTTATAGCCGACATGGGAATTCCATGGAGGTTCCGGAAATACGGGGTTTGCTGCTTCAAGATGCCGCTGATAGACTGAATGAATTGGGGTTAGAAGTCATTCATTTGGACAGCGTGTATAGCCGAGACGGCAGGGCTTTCGAGGTAATCGAACAAATGCCACCCTCGGGATCTGGAATCAAATCGGGGAGAAAAATATATGTCAGCACCTACCGAAGTACTCCTCCGAACGAACGTGTAGGTGTTACAGAGGGCCAAGATTTGGCCATTGCACGGATTATCTTGGAGAACAAGGGGTTTCAAGTCGAGGAACGGATGGAGCCCAATGTGTCCTTGGTGGGAAGAGTTATTCGGATTGAAAACCGCAGAGGAAACATGTTGTCGGCAGATAGCAGGGTCCCTCGGGGTAGTCGCGTACGGTTGATTTCAGGTACGACAACAGATGAATTGGTTTCAATTCCCAACCTGGTCGGACAGCCGCTCGATTCGGCACGGCACCGATTGACGCGTGCGCAGTTGAGCTTGGGATTGGTCGAATATTCCACGTCTTGTGAGGATGCTTCGGACTCATTAAATTCTCGCGTACTCAATCAGCATTTGAGAGCTAGTAATGTCAAAGAAGTACCGGCTGGCACTGAGTTAGATTTGTACCTTGGTCTACCGGGAGACCCCTCCAAAAGGGGGCCTCGTAATAATTGAATTTCATCGCGCATGCAGAGGGTTAACATTACATCGATTTACTCCCACGCCGTCTTGGTAATGGTGGTTTGTTGGGCAGTTGGATCATGCAGTCTTGCCGCAGCTCAGACAGGGAGTATACAGCAGATTGAGGCTGAAGAGGGACCGGCATTAATTGAGCAAGAGCGGGATTTGAAATTTGTAGCAATGCCGGCGAGAAGTAGGAGTTTGAGTCAAGTTGGGAGTCCAATTCTGACGAGGGGAGGAAGCATGTCCTTGCCATTTTTTGACGACTTCTCCACGCCTTCTTTGCCGGATGCGCAAGGAGCCGGATATGAAATGTACCATCGTTGGTCGGACGCATCAGCACGTATCACTCAAACATTTGCCTTGGACGCACCAAGCATTGGTGTGGCTACTTTGGACGGGCTGGATGCCACAGGGTATCCATACAGCTTTGTCGACGTGAACACCCCTGGATGGTGTGATACGTTAACTTCATTGCCTCTAGCGCTCAATGGGTACTTCCCGGAATCCAATGTATTCCTGATGTTTTATGTAGAAGGAGGAGGGATTGGGAACGCTCCAGAGCCTTTTGAAGACAAATTAATTTTGGAGTTTAAGTCCGTGGACGATGTTTCAGGAGAGATATTTTGGAACGAAGTGTGGTCAACCGATAGTGTTTCATCGGCTTCTTTTGAACGCTTTTTCGTACCCGTCGACCAGCCGATGCATTTGGTGAATGGGTTTCAATTTCGCTTCCGGAATTACGGGGCGATGGGAGGCAACGTTGATTTGTGGCATATCGATTATGTACTTTTAAATGACCAGATTGACCCTCAAACATTCCAAGTAGTCAGTGAAGTGGCTATTACACGACCAGAGAACACCTTGCTTCGTGATTTCACCCGTATGCCTTGGACTCATTTTCAAGAAAACCCGGTATTCTTTATGCGTGACAGCGTGACACTTTTACAACGCAATTTGAGTACGTCACAAGCGGACAACGTGTTTACTGGATTTTCGATCCGTTTTGAAGACAACGCAACGGAATACCCGAATTTCTTTCAAAACACCAATGTGCTCCCTGAAAGTGTTTTTACCACAGGGATGTATATTGGAAACAATCCGCAAGGAGATGATTTTGTCTTCGACAACTCCGTGAATGATACGTGTGCCACTTTTGATGTAAGCTTCTGGGAAAGTAGTATCGGACTGCTTCATACAGAGAAGGTGGGAGTGGTGGACAACGATAGTATTGTATTTCAGCAAGTCTTCGCTAATGATTACGCTTATGATGATGGCTCAGCTGAAAAAGCATATTCCTTGACATCGACAGGTGCAAAGTTGGCAGTTCGTTTCCCAATCGCAGAGCCGGACACCTTGCTTGGATTAGCAATCCACTTTACGCCGTATTACACCAATTCTGATTTGGAAACATTTTTGCTTCGGGCCTGGAGTGATAGCTTAGGATTGCCCGCTCAAGAACTTGGAGAAAATTACCAGTTTCATACCCCTCAATATTTCACGGATGGCTATGATTTGTTCGCCTTCTACGCATATGATGAACCGATACCCGTCGAAGGGATTGTTCACGTGGGGCTTGTTCAGGCAAACGATGCCCTTCTGAATTTTGGGTTGGATAAAAACACCAACGCCAATTTGGGCGAAGTGCATTATCAATTGGGACTTGGAGGCTCTTGGATTTTATCTGAAATTCCGGGTACGGTGATGATTCGACCCGTTCTGCGTGCAGGTAAAGAGGAAATATGGTCTACAGTCGGGGAAACCAATGTTTTGGACCAGGGGCTTTTCGTATACCCCAATCCATCTTCACCCGGTGTCCTCAATGCACTGATTCAGCTCCCAGGAAATTGGGAGTTGTGGAATGCGCAGGGTCAATTAGTCGATGCAGGAAATTGGGTCACCAAAGGATTGCATTCTATTTCAACGAATGATTGTGCTCCAGGAATGTATATTCTCCGGCACAGCGAAGGGTTCTCAGCACGTGTTCTGATTCAATAATATGGTAGAAGATTTACCGCCCGAGTTAGGGGCAGAAGAGACCGAGACCGAAGAGCTTTTTGAACACCACCGATTGGTAGCAGACGCAGGTCAGCAACCTCTTCGAGTCGATAAATTTGTATCGAATCTTATCGGTCAGATGTCTCGATCAAAGTTGCAGACGGCGGCAAAAGCAGGATATGTCCGTGTAAACGGCGAATCAGTTAAATCCAATTTTAAGGTAAAGAGTCAAGATGTTGTAACCGTAGAATTCCCCAAACCGGTTCAGATATTTAAACTGATACCGGAGCAGATGGACTTGGAAATTCTTCATGAGGATTCCGAAGTGCTCGTCTTAGTCAAACCAGCTGGTTTGGTGGTGCACCCTGGCAATGGGAACTATACTGGGACACTGGTGCATGGCGTTGCCTGGCATTTGATGCAACAACACGTTGAATTACCTCCAGATACATCAACCCCTTTAAAGCGAGATGATGATGTGGAGAGCATTCCACGACCAGGTTTGATCCACCGATTGGACAAGGACACGACCGGAGTGATGGTCCTTGGAAAGACTGAGCAGGCCATGGCCGACCTCAGCCTTCAGTTCTTTGAACGTACAGTAGAACGACGCTATCTGGCTTTGGTGTGGGGTGACTTGGATGAGGATGGCACCATTGAAGGGCACATAGGACGAAACCATCGAGACCGCAGGGTACAGACTGTTTTTAAGGATGGTCATGAGGGCAAGCATGCTGTGACCCACTATTCCGTTTTGGAACGTCTTGGTCCAGTCACGCTGGTTGAATGCAAGCTTGAAACGGGCCGCACCCACCAAATTCGAGTGCACATGCAGCATCTGGGACATCCGTTGTTTGGCGATGTTCAATACGGCGGTAACCGTCCAGTCAAGGGTGTCCTTGGGGGTAAATACCGCTCTTTCTTACACAATTGCTTTGAGATTCTTCCGAGACAGGCACTACATGCCCGTTCATTGGTGTTTACACACCCTGAAAGCTCGAAAAGAATGGCGTTTGAATCGCCCTTACCAGAAGACTTTGAGCAAATATTAGATCGTTGGCGATCGTACCTCGCTTGATCGGCGTCGCTTGATTAACGGCGTCTTGCGATGTGGTCCAAAGCGCGTTCAAAAGAAGTGCGCGTAGCGATTGATTTCGCGAACGTAAACTGGATCGTTCCGTATGAGTCGTTGGTCTCTGGATTGCCCCGGTATGTGCCGCCTTCACTGTATCGGTGATTGCCAACATTTCCAGATCCTGGATCATTGATAGATGCAATAACAGCTTCGTTGGATTGGCTACTAATCGCCTCTGCCAATGGGGTTAGCCCATTGGGGTCTGCGTACATGCCGGAAATATCATCTAAGTAATCGGTGAACGTCCCTCTCCACGATGCTTCCATGCCCAAGGTCCAGC
>JAPKAW010000060.1 GCA_028825055.1 Flavobacteriales bacterium
TCAATCAGTTCGTTGTAATTGCGTGCAATGTTCAAGTCCGTATTCCATTGGAACTCTCCAGTCAAGTTTCTAGACTTAATGGAGAATTCAACCCCGCGATTGAGGATGGTGCCAACATTGTCCCAGAAGTTGGTAAAACCCGTGCTTGCTGGCGTACTCACATTCATTAGAACATCCGTTGAATACTTGTGGTAGCCTGCGAGCTCCAAAGTGACTCGGTCTTGCCAGAGGCCCATTTCTACACTGGCGTCAACCGTTCGAGATGTTTCCCATCGTAAAAAGGGATTTTCCGGTTGAATGGGGTAAAGAATTGAATCTCCTGCATAGGTATTGCCATTGTTAGCCGGCGAGTATGTGCCGAATCGCGCGTAATCTGGCAACGCTGCATTTCCTGTAAACCCGATACTCGTTCTAAATTTTAAGAAATTCACGTGCTTCGATGAGAACCACGATTCATCCGAAATGACCCAACCTGCAGACAAAGAAGGAAAGAATCCGTAGCGACTCTCCCGGCCGAAACGAGAGCTGCCGTCTACACGGGCAGTCGCTTGAACGAAATACCGGTCTTTCAACGCATAGTTGACTCGTCCGAAGTATGATAAGAAACTGTGTTGCGAAGGCAAATTGACCGTTCTGTTGACATTGGCGGCATCTTCTGAGAGCGAATCGTTCTCAAAAATGGGCCCATCCACTTGTCCGTAGAACAAGCCGTAACCATAGTTATCCGTACGTTGAAACTCACTGCCAACGAGGAAATTCAACACTTGGGTGTCATCCAATTCCAACAAATAGTCTGCGGTGGCACTGTAATTCCAGTTGAGAACGTAATTCGCATTGCGATTGGCGCTCCCGAGATCCGATGTGATTGACAAGGCTCCTGGATTGAACAGGTCTTCTTTGAGGTGCATATAGTCAAACCCACCCGATAGCTTGACATGAAGATCTTTGAGTGGAGTCAAGACCAACTGTGCGTTGTTGATCGAGCGGTCCTCGGTGTTTTTCCATTGCTTCAATTCACGAACTGCGACCGGGTTCTTTGTACTTCCCCATTCGTCGAACCACAAGAAATATTCTCCGGCTTCATTGGTTACGGTTCCATTGGCATCAACCTGATCTTCTAAATAGCGAACAGGGTAATACGGCAACGCATTGGACATGGCATCTCCCAATCCGCCTGACCAAGCCGCATCAATGCGGTTGTTTTGACCTCGGCTGAGGGAGGAGCTTAATATCACTTTGGCCCAAGGTTTTGGGGTCCAATCAAAATTGATTCGAGCGCTAGAACGGTTGTAACTGTTGCCAAGCAGATAGCTTCCGTTGTTGTCTTGTGAAACGCCGGCATACAGGTTATATCGGTCCCCACCATGCCGGACTCCGAAATTGACGTTTCCTTTGGTTCCGAGACCGGTTGTTTCGTCAACCCAGTTTGTATTGGTCTGCATCGCTTGCAGATATGCCTCCTTACGTGTCAAAGGAGCATCTGATGCAGACGTCATGTTAGGAAGCCAAACATACCCTGTTCCGCCATCATTTTCCCACGCTTCTTGACGTAAGGTCAAATAGGACTCTGTGTCCATCATGTTGGGGCGCGTGGCGGGTGTGCCGAATCCAGCTCGTGTGCTAAACTCAAAGGAAGTTCCTTTTCTTCCACGTTTTGTGGTAATTAAGATGACCCCATTGGCTCCTCGTGACCCATAAATACCAGTCGCAGCCGCATCCTTGAGGATTTCCACAGACTCGATGTCGTTGGGGTTGATGGAAGCCAAAGGATTGTTGTTGAAGGCTCCTGAGTTTCCTCTCAAGAAATATTCTTGGGTAATTGGAATGCCGTCAATGACGTAAAGTGGGTCGCCGGCTGCGGAGACAGAAGCGACTCCGCGCACGCGAATCAAGGAAGCTGATCCAGCCACACCCGAGGATTGACTCACTTGAACACCGGCGGCTTGGCCCTGAAGTGCCGCTTCAAAAGAAGGCGTTTGGATTCCTGTGATTTGTTTGGCAGAAACCTGAACAATTGATCCTGTAACTTCTTTTTTACGCTGGACACCATAGCCCACAACAACAACATCCTCAATCATCACTGCATCCTCCTCCAAAACAATGGACCATTCTATGGAGGTGTCTTGAATGTCAACAGAGCGTCTTAAGGTGAGGTATCCAATGAATGAGAAGGAGACTTGATGACTCCCTTTTGAAAGGGACAACGAAAAGCTCCCGTCCATTCCTGCAAACTGACCATCCGTTCCATCGACAATAACCGAGGCGGAAGGCAAGGAATTACCTTGTGCATCGACAATTGTTCCGCTTAAAGTTTGACCGAAGCCAACAAGCACATTGCTCAGAGTGAGCAAAAGGAGAATTGATTTTAAGCGCATTAAATGAGGTTTACGAGGCAAACTTATGGATTCATAAAAAAAAACAATGCCGAAAACAGCATCATCAATGAACAATGACACGCTGTGTATCCCAATGGCCATCATGTGTTAGCTGAATGAAATACAATCCGGCGGGCCAACCAGCAACGGAGATATTGAATTCAGAGGTTCCAACATGCCATGGTATGACGTGTAGAATGGAAACCACTTTTCCGGCGGTATCCATGACTTTTAACTCACAGGTATTCAATGATTGCAACGAGAATGAACCATGAATTAAGTGCGAGGCAGGGTTTGGGCTGATGTTCAACTGAAGATCAGAACCGTCATGTGTGCTAATTCCGTTGGGTACAGGTGAGGCGATGTCGACGTCCAAAAATACATGGTACTCGCCGGGAGCGAAATTCATGAAGGCATTCACATCTGAAACGTCAAAGGATGTTCCAGTGAAGTAGTCGTACCACATTCCGGTATGCTGAAACCCAGGAATCATGCTCAAGTCGGTCACCTTAAAATTGGCAACGATGACCGCATTCAGGTTCGTACCATTGAGCAAGAGGCGCTTTCCATACCCTCCAACATCAAAGTTGAAGTTGTTCGAACTGAAAGGGTCGGGATACGTTGTTTTCAGATGAGCAAGCCCAGAGATGACTTCGTGGATGCGATAGCGATTCGCATTGTCTCGATAATCCCAACGGACAGGTTTGGCCTCTGTGCGGCAACTTTCGCTGACGGTGGTACCATCACTGCACGTGTTGATGCTGTAATCATATCCCAACTCTTCAAATTGATAGAGCATTTTAGGTCCTGGAAGTGGAATGTTGAAGCACTGCAACGCTTCCATGCGTGCCAAAGCCGTGTTCAAATTGGTTACTTGATATTCACTGTCGCCATTTCCAAATGAAAGTGCCTTGTAGATTAAGCGTTCTTCATCGTGGCTCTCTGGATAACTCATGACAAGGGGCGAGGACATGCCCTGTTCTTGATAATTGGCCCAATTGAAATTGGCTCCATAGCCCATCAAAGCTTCGGAGTATTCATGGGACGCGTTGGCCCAAACCATGAAGCCATCTTCAACCAACGCTTGAAGCTCACTGTTATCTGTCCAGTGTTCTAGAATCATGTAGATGCCAGAATCCGCGCTCCACACGTGATCCGCATAGTTGTTTAGGATGTTGATGCGGCTTTGATCATATCCATTGCCCCAACCCGAGGTTTGGGTCATGCCCTTTGAAAAGTCCAATCGGTATCCGTCCACATGATATTCATTGATCCAATAGGCCAATGTTCGTTTCATGAAGGCCACTGTGGCACCGCTTTCATGATTCCAATCATAAAACCACGTTTCCGGTGATGGCGAAACTTCATTGAACCAAGGATTGCTTGCTGCGGGTTGATTTTCAGCATCGTTCCAATACATGTCCAGAAATGGATTGGGGGTATCCGCATGATTCAATGCAACATCCAAAATGACTGCGATTCCGCGCTCATGGCAAGCATTTACGAGTGTTTTGAATGCGTTTTTTGTTCCATAAGCCTTGTCAAGCGCCAAATAGAATGTGGGGTTGTATCCCCAGCTGTCGTTTCCATTGAACTCATTGATCGGCAGAAACTCGATGGCGTTTATTCCCAGCCGATCGAGATAATCTAAGGTGTCTAATATGGTCTGGAAATTGCGCTCTTCGGTGAAGTCGCGAACGAGCAATTCGTACACAATCAACTGGTCGTTTTCCGGTCGCTGAAATTCTGCATCGCTCCAAGAGTAGGCCGGTTGCGCTGTTTGAAACACAGAAACGGGCTTGTTCTCCGTCAGCATGTTGGGAAAGGGCATCAAATCGGGGTAGGTCGATTCTGAAATCCAGCCATCATTCCAGGGATCCAAAACCACTTCTGAATAAGCATCTGCGACCCGGATGTCGTCGGGCATGATGTGGTAGTGAAATCGGTATTCTTGGCCGGGTGTTAAGCCGTTGAGCTCGATCCAGTAACGTGATTGATCTGGAGTGGGCGTCATCAAGTAATCGTAACTCAGTTCCCAATTGTTGAAGTCTCCAACTGCGAATACGTGTTCTTTTGACGGGGCATACAATTGAAGCCGCACACTCGTGTCGGAGAGGTAAGTGATGCCGTCCTCAGACCCATTGGGTGGCCAAGCAGTGACAGGGCTTCCAGGCAACACGGTCATTGTCGCTGAATCTGAGGCCACTGAGCTGCCGTTGTCTGCTACCATCAGTAGGTTGTATTGCCCTGCATCCAATGCCTCAAAATCATACGTCAAAGATGTTCCTGAAGCCGTCGCAACCGATTCTTCATTGATGAACAATTCCATTTCACTCGCTTCCGAAGCTTGTCCGGACACGGCAAAGGATTCTCCAATTCCTAAAACGGCATACCCGAGCTCAGGTGTTTGGATGGAAACAGAAAAAGCTCCGGTGCTGACCTCATAAAAGATGTCTGAACCATCGGCATTGCGCCCCACGAGACTTCCCGATGCATTGCGGAATACCATGGCTAAGTTTTCGATGCTCACGCCATCAGGAAGATCATAATATGCTGCCAATGTCAAACCGTTGAAATCGAAGGAGTGGACTCCATTGCCTTCAGGGTTGAGAACGTAATCCGCGTCGCTTACACCCCATGTCGTTTGCACAAATTGCCAATCGCTTGGACCTGAACTTTCACTTGTTATGACACCCGTATGAATGTAGACGGGAATGACACCTTCCAATTCGCCGTTGCCTAAGCTACTATCGAAGTAAAGCGTGACTAGGTCATCTGACGTAGGAAAAGCGGGATCCGTCCAAATCACTTGTCCGGATGCGTTTTGAGCAAATAAAACCCCTGTGAAGAACCAAAGTACGAAGTGTAAGCAGGTTGCACTCGATATCCAAGCCTCCGTGTTTTTGGTCAAATATGACGTCTGCTGAATCGTTAGCGTATTCATTGAACAAGGATGGTGTGTGACTGGGTTGGGGATTGCTCTATCAGATTCGACCGCAAAATGTATGCACCGGGCTGAAGGAGATTGCCGTGAATTCGGGAAGACTCTCCAGCTGCGATGTGCACGCCATTTGACTGGTACAAATTCCAGACGTTGGAATGAGGCATTGAAATAGGCTGTCCCGCTCGATGCGGGTTTCTAGGCCGCCAAGGATTCTCGAGCGCTACGATTTCGGATATGGCATTCTCCATTTCACCATTGGGCGCGTTGGGTGTCGGTGGGGTGTCGGTAAATAAGAAAAACCACATCCAAGAGGGTGCTCCATCTGTTGTTCTTCCCCAGCTCGCATTGGGAGCTGCATCGTTCCAATGCGCTGAGTCGATCAGACGCCAGGCATCTTCGTCCATTGTCGTGATGAATACATCGCCGCTGCCAGCGTCCAAATGAAACGGAGCATGAAGGGGACCGTCCTCAACATCGTCATCACAATAGAGCACGACGTGTTGTCCGGTATCGAGCGTGACATTCGGGAGGGACCAACGGTTTGGCCAGTCTAAGCGGTTGGTGAGATAGTGATAACTCAAGTTAATTGGCGCGTTGCCTGCGTTGTACAATTCCACCCAATCGGCATACCCGCCGGCTTCATCCTGCATAAAGCTGTTGTTGAGGGGCATGGCCTCGTTAATGACCAAACCATTGCTAAGTGATGCATTCCAAACTTGGCGAGATGTACACGGCGATTGCACCGTATTGTTCTCAGAATCAGCGACCACTGTCCACCAGGCATGCGCACTCCCATTCATCGGGATCTGAGCTTCCCATTGGCTCCCAAACTCATTGGATTCAACCTGTGACAAGGGATGCGACACGATAGAAGCGGCCTCCATTTGAACGTCAGCATGGATGGAGTTGATTGCGTTGCCGTCAGTTGATGCAATCCATGCGTGAACGGTTAGCGTATCATTGACCAATGGGCTCGGTGCCCACGCAGTCAAGGAAAGCGGACCCCATTCGAGGGCTTCATCCAATTGAATATCAGCCCAAAATTGCCGGCTCTCCATGAACGGTACAATTCCCCACGCGACATGGCCACCCCAATTCTCGGACAGTGCCACGGTGAAATCATCGGCATCGAAACCATAGTCCATGGTGTAGAATAAGTCATCCGCAATGGAAGTACCGATCGTGGATTGAATGACTTCACCCCGGGCCTCAATCCAGTCCAACGTGAAGGTCTCATCCATGAGCCGCCGCATGAAATAAGTGAATGCCGTTTTGTACTCTGGAACAGCCATTAATCGAGTGTACAAGGGGCGGTCTGATGCATCCGTCCAATTGTAAGGATCTTGGTTGGTCCATTCTCCAAACCATTGAATGCCTAATGAGTTGTCAGCGTCGTAAGGGATGTAAACGATTCGCTGGTCTGCAGGTCGCTGGTAAAGGTAGAAGTTGTTTTTATTCCCAATGTAATTGTCCCAATGGCCGCATAAGATTTCTGCGGCAGCAATCTTCAGATAGCTGTAAACGTCAAAGACGTCTTCAAGAGCGCAAGGAAGCGACTCCAAGGGCTCGTTGTTGAGAACATCGATGAATTGTGCCAAGGCATCGTATTGGTCTTCCGATACATTGGTCTTTAGGTCGTACACGCGGTCATCGCTCCAGCTCGGTGTGAATTTGTAATCTTCACCGGAGGAGCCTTGATAGGTGAGATTGGCAGGGTAGGTACATTTCCACAGGTTCCCATGATTCGAATCAAACCTTTTCTCTAACCATTCCTCATCGATGTGCTCGAGGTTATAGTAGAGCCCGTGATACACCCCGTTGACGAATAAATTGACATGATTGCTTCTGGAAACAGGCATGCCGGCATCACGCATTCCTTCCCAGATCAAGCGCGCTCGAAGGACGCTGGGATCGTTGTGCTCGCCATTGAGATTCATTTTCTCAAGACCCTCCCAAGAGCCACCGGAATTAAAAGTGTTGAACGAAATTTTAAATGACTTTTTATCCGATGCTCTTGACGTGTTTCCGCGTAGACGAAATCCGATGTTCTGAACGGTGTCGATGCCATCCTCTGATTGAAAAGTAAAGGAGGCCGGATGCTCAATATTGGAATACCAGTTGGACTCCTCGTACATCCATTCCAATGCGTCGCCACACTCAATTTGAACAGTGGGCAGGTCATTCTGAACAAAAGGAACACCGTCAGTGGGATGATGCAACAATCCTTGACCAAACACAGTGCATTCCAGTTGAACACAACCAGAAAAAAGGAGAAGGAGCAAGCAGCGAATGGAACCCTTCATGCACTTAGTTTTTAATGAAGTTTTGAGAAGGAGGTCCTCATTGGCTTCATTCGGAAATTTCATTGGGGTTGAAGCTAAAGAGCTGGGCTGGTTTGTGCATGACGCCCTTCTGCTTCTCGTTCAGCGGAATTACATGGGGCATGCGCTTTACGTTCTTTCGAAAATTTCGCTTGTCAAACTTTTTATTCAAGACCAATTCATACAACGCTTGAAGCTGGCTCAATGTGAATTTCTTAGGAAGCAATTCGAAACTGATATGGTGACTTTCCAGTTGTTCGCGCAACGCTTCAAATCCGGATGAAAGAATCTCGTTGTGATCAAAGGCAAGAGCAGGGATGTCGTTTAAGTCTACCCAATTCACACTTCCTGCAAATGATGCGGGTTTAGGGGAGAAATCTTGAAGGCTCACCAACCCGAAGTAGGCCACGGTGATAACACGTTGGTCTGGATGTGTGCGCAAAGACTGCAGCCATGCACGGTCCTTGGCATCTTTGACACGCGTGGGGTCTCCAAAAGCATGAAATTGTTTGAGATAAATACCATTGAGTTGGGTCAATTCCAATAGAACACGTTTGGCAGCTTCAAGCAGACCTTCGTTGATGAGAATTAGATCACCCGGAAGCTGTGGCTGGGATTTTATATCTAAATCCAATCCATCTTTTGGAAGCTGTTGGTTAATCAATAGGACCTTCAGTCCGCTGTCGTCATAACCAAAGATTACGCAATCAACGGATATGTGCAGTGCATCGTGTTCCATCATGTAGCGAAAGTACATCTTTACTTCCCAAATCGTTCAATATGTGTATTTATTACACTAAGTCTTGGATTCGGACTAAAACTCAACGTATATTCGCCCGCCGTAACAACTGCGCAACAAGTGCGCAGGCTATGCAATAGGAACCGAAAGCATGAAGAAAATTGCTGTTTTAACTTCAGGAGGCGATGCGCCTGGCATGAATGCTGCAATTCGAGCAGTTGTTCGTGCGGCCGTTTATCATGGGTGTGAAGCCGTTGGCGTATTCCAGGGATACCAGGGATTGATTCAAGGTGACTTTAAACGCTTGCACGTGAGGTCGGTTGCTAAAATTCTGGGACGTGGAGGCACGATTTTGAAATCAGCACGTTGTCAGGAGTTCAGAACGGAGGAAGGAAGAAGGGTGGCACACCAACAACTTTTGGAGCACAACGTTGAAGCGCTGGTGGTGATTGGAGGCAATGGGACCTTCGAAGGGGCGATGCATTTTTATAAGGAAACAGGTTTTCCCGTCATTGGTTTGCCGGGAACGATTGACAACGATCTCTCAGGTTCGGACTACACCATTGGTTTTGATACCGCTACGAACACTGTTGTTGAAGCTGTCGATAAGATTCGAGATACCGCAGACAGCCACAATCGATTGTTTTTTGTGGAAGTTATGGGACGTGACAGTGGGTTTATCGCGCTGCACGCAGGCATTGCGACTGGAGCAGTTGCAGTAATGACCCCTGAAACAGGTATTTCAATACAAGAACTGGTGGATATTTTGGACCGAGGGCAGGCGTCAAATAAGACATCTTCGATTGTGATTGTGGCGGAGGGACATCCTGAAGGGGGAGCCTATGAAATCGCGAAAAAAGTGCATGACTTGGATCAGCGCTATGATACACGAATCACTGTTTTAGGTCATTTGCAAAGAGGTGGAGAGCCGAGCTGTTTTGATCGCTTGTTGGCCTCTAAATTGGGTGTGGCAGCGGTGGAGGGCTTGCTTTCTGGTAAACGCAATGTCATGGCTGGCATCATCAATGATCAATTGGTTTACTTTCCTTTTGAGGAAGTCATTGTAAACAAAACACAGGAATTAGAGGATGAGGTGCGGCTTGCTCGCATTCTTTCCATTTAAGAAATTGAACGATTTATTCAAAACATTATGAAGAACATTGCAATCAACGGGTTTGGTAGAATTGGTCGCTTAGCATTTCGACAATTGTTGGACCGTGAAGGTGTTCGTGTCGTCGGAATCAATGATTTGACGGATGTCAACACGTTGGCTCATTTGCTCAAATTTGACAGTGTTCATGGACGATTTGCAGGAGAGGTCTCTGTTTCAGGAGGTCACCTTGTTGTGAACGGTGAAACGATTCATATCACAGCGGAAAGAAACCCTGCTGATTTGCCTTGGAGCACGTTAAAAGTCGATGTCGTCGTCGAGTCCACAGGTGTTTTTGCAACTGCCGAAAAGGCCGGGTTGCATTTAGAAGCAGGTG
>JAPKAW010000061.1 GCA_028825055.1 Flavobacteriales bacterium
GGACCGTTGACAAACGACGGTTCTGCAGAAGTGGATGAAGCGACGTGCGAAACGTATGACAACTTCTTCATCTCCACGCGTTCCGACGCAGAGCGCCATCGCCAGTATTTCGATTGCCAAGCGGATCCGGAATGCGATATGGAAGAGGAGTTTCCTGACGGGTATGCCATTCCTTCGTATTTCTACGATTATCCTGCACACGGTAACACAGCATTGAATCAAGATTTCTATCTCTCTCCGTTCTTGGATTATGATGGAAATGGATTCTACGACCCTTCGTCTGGAGACTACCCTTGGTATGATTTCTTGCAAGAAATCGACTGTAAGGAACGCCGTCGAACGGACCAGGTTCCGTTGTTCGGTGACCGCAATTTCTACTGGATCTTCAATGACAAAGGAAACGTTCACTCGGAGTCACAGGGTGAGCCTATTGGCATGGAAGTGCGGGCGCAAGCCTTTGCGTTCTCGACCAATGACGAGGTCAATAACATGACCTTTTATAACTACGTACTGATCAACCAAGGCACACAAACACTCTCGAAAACGTACTTCGGAGTATGGGTCGATGCTGACGTCGGTACTGCGACAGACGATTACGTCGGGTGTGATGTTCAACGTGGCTTGGGCTATGCATACAACGGTGATGCGGATGATGAGCCTTCTTCCTCATCTCAGGGATACGGAACGAACCCACCGGCTGTTGGTTTGGACTTCTTTGAGGGGCCTTACCAAGATGAAGATTCCATTGACAATCCCTTGACCAATGTCTTCACAGATGCCATCGATTCGTTGGGTATTCCTTACGAAGGTATCGGCATTGGCTATGGTGACGGTGTTGCCGACAACGAGCGATTCGGAATGCGTCGTTTTGTGTATTACAACAACTCAGGCAACCCAATCAATGGAGAACCGAGCACACCGTTGCACTATTACAATTACATGAACGGCATCTGGAAGAATGGACAAAAAATGGCCTACGGTGGAGACGGTGTCTCTGCTGCGACAGGTGCAAATTTGGACATTCCTGCAGATTACTTCTTCCCAGGCGATACCGATCCATTCTCTTGGGGAACTGGCGGCATCGATGTTGAGCCTTGGACGGAAATCACCTCGGGCAACCCCCCTGCTGACCGTCGATTCATCCAAGCTGCAGGACCCTTTACGTTAGAGCCTGGAGATTACAATAACATTACTGTCGGGGTAGTTTGGGCGCGTGCATCTGCCGGAGACCCTTCTGAGTCCGTTAAGTTGATGCAGATCGCCGACGACAAAGCTCAAGCATTATTTGACAATTGCTTCGAGATTGTCTCAGGACCAGATGCTCCAGATGTGACCATCCAAGAGTTGGAGAATCAGCTCATATTGTACATGACCAACGACAATCCGCTTTCGAATAACTACCGTGAGGATTACTTGCAATTGGATCCAGGAATTCCAAAGTTTGATGTCGAAGGTGTCCCTTACGATACGTTGACGCGTTCGTACGACTTTGAAGGCTATGTGGTCTATCAAGTCAAAAACTCTGAAGTCAGTCCAGCTGATTTGGGCGATATCAACCTCGCTCGTTTGATTGCGCAATGTGACGTCCAAAATGAGGTCGATCTCGTAATCAACTACGTCCAAGACAACGAAATGGATTTACCTGTTCCTACGCTCATGTCAAATGGAGCGAATGAAGGCATTTTCCACAGCATGAGTGTCACGACAGATGCCTTTGCACAAGGTGACAATCGGATGGTCAACCATAAGACTTACTACTTCATGGTCTTGGCATACGGATACAACAACTACGAAGAATACAATTCCGTGCTTGGAACAGGACAAGACGTTCAGTTTAAAGCTTCTCGGAAAGCCGCGGTTGGATCCTTGCGATCGTATTCAGGTGTACCGCACAGTCCCAACCCAGAGTCGGGTGGAACAGTTCAGCTTGCTGCATATGGTTCCGGCGTTGCGATGACACGCCACGAAGGCAAGGGCAATGGCCAGACCAACTTGGATATTACGGCTGCTTCGGAGCAAGACATCCTTGACAACAACATCGCTTCAACGGTCATGTACACAGCGGGCCACGGCCCGGTGGAAGTTCGGGTTGTGGATCCATTGCGGGTTCCTTCTGCAGACTTTGAATTGCGGGTTGCCGGCGATGATGCTGACCTTGAAGATGCGGTGGATGCGTATTGGACGCTGACCAATTTGACCATGCTCGACGATAGCGATCCGGACAACGACTACAAAGCCGTTCACGAATCCTCTTCGTCCATTGCTTTGCTCAACGAAGAATTGCTTTTGGATTGGGGGCTTTCCGTCACCGTTCACCAGTATGCGTATCCTGAAGATGGTAAATTCACCGAGCCGGTGCATGCATCCATCACGTTTGACGACCCGTCGAGGCCTTGGTTGTTGGGTATCTCGGATAGGGAAGGCTTCAGTGAATTGAACTGGATCCGTGCTGGAAATCAAGAGGGCGCAGACGATGTGCCTTCGGAAGTCATCTTCAATGATTTGAAGACGGGCAACCCTCTTGACGAGGATGAAGTCTACGAAGGCATCCTCGGGGGCACTTGGTCACCGTATTGCTTGGTGAGCTTCACAGGAAGTGTCGAGCTTCCAACGGGTGAGGTAGTGAGCATTCCTGCCATCGCCCCAACCATTGACGGACTTGAAGGCGATCTGAGTCCGTTCTCGGGCATCAGCGGCTTGAACAACGTCGACGTGGTCATGACCAACGACAAAGACAAGTGGACGCGTTGTCCGGTCTTGGAGATGCAGGCTGTTCCGGAACTCGCCCAATCAACGGACGGTTCGGATGCGGACAAGCTCAGCTTGCGCCGTCACCCATCGGTGGACAAGAACGGTCGCTACAACGGACAGAGTGGCTACAACAGTGGAGAGGCTAACCCCAACGGTTCTCAACCGATGGGCATGGGCTGGTTCCCAGGGTATGCTATCGATGTCTCAACGGGTGAACGCCTCAACATGGCCTTTGGTGAGGACTCATGGCTTTCAGCAGACAACGGCAACGATATGTTGTGGAATCCTTCTCCGAACATCAACGCCGGTGGCGGTGGTGGTTTTGGCGGCGGTTTCGGTGCGACCTATGCCGGTGGACAACACTGGATCTATGTCTTTAAGAACTCGCAATACGAGGAGGGATCCGAGAACCGCATGCCGGCTTACGACAGCGGCAACTACCTCCACGAAAACTTGGAGGCCAACGCTTCCACTACGACCGTTCGTCGGGTCTTCCGTGCGTGTACGTGGGTGGGGTCTTCTTTATTGAATGAGGACTTCTCCATGTTGTCGCCTGAGGATGGACTCATCCCCAACGATGTGCGCATCCGATTGCGTGTGGCCAAGGCGTACGAGAAGTACAGCCCAACCAATTTGGACATCGACAACTACGCCGGTGCGACCAACTTCTGGAACCCGCTCTACACGTTCTCTACGGCCAATGTGGCTACGGACTTGGGCAATGCAACGGCTCTGAGCGATGCACTCGACCAAATCAACGTGGTACCGAATCCGTATTACGCTTTCAGCGCCTACGAATCCAGTAAGCTGGACAACCGCATCAAAATCACCAACCTGCCGGAGGTATGCACCATTAGCATCTTCAACCTGCAGGGTGTTATGGTTCGCCAATTCTCAAAAGCAGATCCTTTGACTTCTTTGGACTGGGATTTGAAAAACGAGCAAAACGTTCCCATCGCTGGGGGCATCTACATCATTCACGTCGACGTTCCGGGAATCGGAAATCGAACCCTCAAGTGGTTCGGGATCATGCGGCCGACTGACTTGGATAATTTCTGATTTGACCTTGAAATCGCCATGAAGAAGATCAATACCTTCCTCCTCTCAACCGCTGCTTTAGCAGTGTGTTTTGCGCTCCCAATTGCTTCGCAAGCAGGGAATCCTGACCGTGCCGGTTCCGCCGGTGCAGGCCAATTGCTTGTGAATCCTTGGGCACAATCCAACGGCCTTGCTGGAACCAACATGGCCACAGCATTCGGATTGGAATCCATTTTCCTCAACACTGCTGGCTTAGCATTCATTCAGAAAAGTGAACTTGCATTTGCCAATACCCAGTACCTCTCCGGGTCAGGGATCAGCGTAAACTCGATCGGGTTTGCAACCACGACCAGCAACGGAAGTGTATTGGCACTTACGGTGATGTCCATGGGATTTGGGGACATTCCCATTACGACCGAAAACTTACCTGAAGGTGGCATTGGCTCCTTCTCCCCTTCGTTTTCTAACATCGGAATTTCTTTTGCAAAAGCATTTTCGAATTCAATCTACGGAGGAGTTACCATGCGCATCATCGGTGAGTCCATTTCGAATGTACGCGCCTCTGGAGTCTGCTTCGATGCCGGAATACGCTACATATCTGCCTCGGATGAACGCTTGAAATTCGGAATTTCTCTGCGCAATGTCGGCGCTCCGATGCGCTATTCTGGTGACGGTTTGACCGTTTCCGCAACGCCCCAAGGAAGTCCTACTACCTTAACCATGTTGCAACGGTCAGAACGCTACGAATTGCCTTCTTTGGTTAACATCGGCTTTGGATACGATATCCAAAGCTCTGAGTTCTTCAGCACGACTCTCACCGGACAATTCGTTTCCAATTCCTTCACCAAGGATCAATTTGGAGGAGGTATGGAAGTTTCAATCCGTGAGACCCTCGTAATTCGTTTGGGATATATGTGGGAGCCTGGTCTTGGTACAGAACAGGATAACACCACTGCATTCACCGGACCAGCGGCTGGATTTACCCTCAACATTCCATCCAATTCAGATGGCGGTGTAATCGGAATTGATTACGGTTACCGCACTACGAATCCATTCAACGGAAATCACAGCATCGGTATTCACATCTCTATCTGAGGTCGAATAGGCAGTTTCAAAACTGCAACCCGCTGATTCAGATTACATTGTTACTTACCTTTGTACGATAGAGAAAGCCCGATCCTCGGGTTTTCTCTATTTTTAGTCCACCTATATAGACCAAGGTAGGACCCTAAAAGAATTTTACGCGTCATGTCAAACATCTCATACTTCACGCCCGAAGGGTTGCAAAATTTGAAGGACGAAGTGCGCCAGTTGGAGGCCGTTGAACGCCCTCGCATTTCAGTTCAAATAGGCGAAGCTCGCGACAAAGGAGACCTCAGTGAAAATGCTGAGTATGATGCTGCCAAGGAAGCGCAAGGCATGCTAGAGGCTAAGATTTCGAAGTTGCGAAATACCCTCGCCTTTGCACGCTTAGTCGATGACTCCCAAATTGACAATTCAAAGGTGTACATCTTGAGTACCGTTCGGATAAAGAACATGAAAAACAACATGGAGGTGTCTTACACCTTGGTTGCTGAAAATGAAGCAAGCCTAGCGGCAAAGAAGATTTCAGTGGATTCTCCCATTGGAAAAGGACTCCTTGGTAAAGCCGTTGGCGATGTCGCCGAAGTCACCGTTCCCGCTGGTGTCATTCCATTTGAAATTATTGAAATTAGCCGCGGATAATGGCTTCGCTATTCTCCAAAATTGCGGCCGGTGAAATCCCGTGTCACCGGATTGCAGAAAACGATGACTTTCTCGCATTTTTAGATATCATGCCATTGGCGGAAGGCCACGTGCTCGTTATTCCAAAAATGGAAGTCGATTATTTCTTTGATCTGGACAATCAAACGCTTTCATCCATTAACACGTTTGCTCGAGATGTCGCCAAACAAATCGAACGAGCCATCCCGTGCAAGCGCGTGGGAGTTGCCATCATTGGATTGGAGGTTCCACACGCACACGTCCACCTCATTCCGCTTCAAACGGTGTCTGACATCAACTTTGAACGGCCGAAACTGAGTTTTACTCCCGAGGAATTGGCTGCTACTGCAGCAAAGATTCGAATGGCCTAAGCCAGTCGCTTGTCGTTCTACTTTCTATTCGAACCCGTCCATCAACGCGGTCCAAATACTCAAGATCCCTTTATCATTTCGAGTCCAGATTGGACGAACCCGTCCATCATATGCCGAAATGTTATTGTAATCTCCAAAGAACATTTTTTCCTGCGGCCGGAACGATTTTTCACTGACCAGCAGATTTCGCCAGGTATCTCCCCCATCATACGATGAAGCGACATACACCTCGGTATTCCAAGAAGGCTTGATTGCGGGATCAGGATATTTAGCTGCTGCCTTCCGACGGTCATAGAAAACAATGTGAACATATCCGGTGATATCGTCCACATCCATCCACGTGAAAAATTGCTGCGCTCCAGCAGGATCGTCGTTAACACGAATGGGAGCAGTCCAAGACGTTCCGCCATCGTCACTGTACACTAGCCAAACATCTTGATCATCCGGACCGTTGCGGTTATCCGTCCAATTGACATAGACACGACCCGAATGTGGGCCGTTGCTTCGGTCCACTCGAGTCACGGGCATGCCATTGGCTCGATTGAATCCTCTTACCACACAATCCCATCCACCGGAAATTTGAGCAACACGCAGATCCTTCTTCAACCATGTAACACCCCCATCCAAGCTCCGGTCCATCCAGATAGTATCAGCATGTGCCCAAGCCACATATATCGTTCCATCCGCAGCGATATCAGGCACAGCTCCTTCGACCGTCCAATCTCCATCCAAACAATCGCCTGCCAAATTGTTCACGCGCACCGGCTCCGTCCACACAGTGGCCTTACGATTGGAGGTGCTGCAAAGGATGATGGAACTATCGCTGGCAAGTCGGCTATCGTATTTATCAAATTGTGTCCAACAAGAAACCAGCGACCGACCGTTAACACTCACCGCAGCCCATTCCTTATCCTGATCCTTCTGGGCGTTGAGCCCCATGCCTGCCCCCTTGTTCCAGCGCTTTCCTTTGCCCTTACCTCGCTGGATCACAATCCGATCGAGTAACGCCTCGCTTGACCACGCTTGCCCATCCGGGTTTGATAAATGGAGGTAATAGAAATCACCCTTGGGAGAGGCTACAACACACGGATCACCGAAAACACCAAAACGAGAAGTCAAGGTTTCTGTCTTCCAAGTCCAGCCGCCATCGGTGGAGCGGTGCACGTTATCCAGCACCGAACCTGCTACCATGATGTCCGGGTTGGCCGGACTAATCGCAATCGAGGGCTCACAGGGTTGATAGGCGTCTGCCTCACCACTGTAAATCATCACATTATCTGGAGCGCGTTGTGCATGCATTGCCGCAAAACCCGCCACTAAAAAAACAAGCATTAAGAACTCTCTCATGGCTATCTGGGGATGTTTCCTGCTTGATATCGTTCAGCGAACTCACGAGCGAAATACGTTATAATGACCGAGGCTCCTGCGCGATGAATGCTGGTCAGCATTTCGGGCATAGCACGATCGTAATCAATCCAACCCTTGGCCGCTGCAGCTTTGAGCATGGAGAATTCACCGCTCACATTGTAAGCCGCTATGGGCCGGTCCATGTGTACTGAAAGGTCTCGAATCACATCCAAGTAACACAATGCCGGTTTCACCATGAGGAAATCAGCGCCTTCCTCTGCGTCCAATTCAGCTTCTCGCAGCGCTTCGTGACGGTTAGCGGGATCCATTTGATACGTTTTCTTGTCACCTGACTTGGGAGCGCTTTCGAGTGCATCCCGAAACGGACCATAAAACGCGCTGGCGTATTTGGCGCTGTAAGCTATGATGCCCGTTTGGGTGAAATTGGCCTTATCAAGCGCCTCCCGAATCAAACCGACACGACCATCCATCATGTCAGACGGACCGATGAAGTCAAATCCAGCCTCTGCCTGAGCCACAGCTTGTGCAGCTAACAGCGGAAGCGTTGCATCATTGACGATTTCACCGTTGACCACCAAACCATCGTGGCCATCACTGCTGTAAGGATCCAATGCGACGTCGCTCATGAGCATGACCTCCGCAAATGTCGCTTTAATCGAACGTGCAATGCGCAGATAAAAATTTGACGGGTCCGCTCCATAGCTCCCGTCCGACGTTTTCAATTCCTCCTCAACAGCCGGAAACAAAACAAAAGAACGAATACCCACCCGCATGCAAGCTCCAACTTCTTTCAGAACCTCATCTTCAGAAAGACGAAACACACCGGGCATGGAAGCAATTTCTTCACGACGCCCTTGACCGTCGAGTACAAACAATGGCATGATCAAATGACCCGGAGTCAAGTGAGTTTCGCGGACCAAATCCCGCACGGCTCCCGATTGACGGTTGCGGCGTGGTCGTTGTGGGATATCGTACATGGGGCCTTACTGTTGAATGGCCTGCTTCGCCACCATGGATTCTTCATACAACGCCTGAAGTGCCTCTAGTTCTGCCAACAAAGCCTCTTGAATCGCCAAAATTTCATCGTCACTCATGCCTTCCAAAGAAATCGCTGCGTGATGACTGTGGTCATGATCATGCCCCGCATGACTGCCATGGTCGTGGCCCGCGTGATCATCATCATCAGATTCAATTCCAGGAACTTCAACCACGGTCTCGCTCCAATCGTGGAAGCGCACATCCCATTCATTCATGCGGCTTTCTATGCGAGCCAACTTCATCGCCAATGAAGAGTCCCCGGCCAACATTGCCGATTCAATTTCAACTTCCAATGCAGCCGTCTCAGCCAGCATTCTATCGTGAAACTCACCAGACAAACGGGTCAATTGGCCGTGGATTTTATTGGCTTCTTCCAAGGTAAGACTGGTGGGTGCATCTCCACAAGCAATCCAAGTCATGGCACAAAGGCAAGCGCAAAACAGCGATTTAACGATTTTCATGGTGTAATTTTTTTCGGTGGAACAGGATCGTATGCAGGCGGTGTCCAAGGATGGCATCGGCCGATTCGGCGCAGGGTCATCCAAGACCCCTTCCACGTGCCGTGGATCTGAAGGGACTCCGTAGCATATGCTGAACACGTCGGCTGGAACCGGCAATTTGATCCCAACAAAGGACTCAAGACAACTTGATATCCTCGTATGAGCCATAACAGTATAACGCGCAACATGGAACAAAGATACGGACCGAGCAGGCATGCATGAATTTCAGAATGGGCTGCGCTCAAACACCATAAGCAAGGCCAATGCTCCAGTTGCAGCACAGACAAAAACCTGCTGGTCTCGTTTGTGCACTCCCAATGCTTGTACAAGTGAAGCCAAGGCAAGAAAACCCAACAGCAATGCAGCTTGTCCAATTTCTACCCCCACATTGAATCGCAACAACGGCATCACGATGCCCCCATCTTCATCCTGCATCATGCGAAAAAATGACGAAAACCCGAGACCGTGCACGAAGCCGAAAATCATCGTTAAGGCATACGTCAGCCGATTAACTCGGTTTGATTTTTGGCCTGCAAATCGCCGCAAATTCCATAACGCAGTGCAAAAAATAGTGATCGGGATCAAGAATTCAATCCATTGACCGCTAGGGTGCAACCAACCCATCCCTGCCAGCAACAAGGTGATGGTGTGGCCAACTGTGAATGCCGTCGCGAGCATTAAAACACGCAACACATCCCCGAGACTAGCCCAAGCCACCAAGGCGACCAAATACAGCATGTGATCGTACCCTTGCAAGTCCGTGATGTGCTCAATGCCCATGAGGACCTCTCTCATGCTCCTTTCAGCTCATTGCGTTCATAACAACTCACGCAAAACGCAAACTCATTGCGATCATCCGCGGCATGACGCACTAACTCTGTGCGAGACCATCCCTTCTCCAACTGCTTCAATTCAAAAAACGTGTCTCCTTCCGGCGAGGCGCTCACATGCGTGATGTACTGCCGATCGACTTTTCCAGAGGCCAACATCTCACGATAAATCTGGCCACCACCGATGATGAACACCTCCTCCTCTCCA
>JAPKAW010000062.1 GCA_028825055.1 Flavobacteriales bacterium
CGTTCCGAACAGAGGCGACGGAAGCAGCAATGGCTTGAATGGTGGCATCGTCAGCGGAATAGGTGGGGCCTCCACCGATAACGAAAGATCCGGATTCTTCTCGATTGGTCGTGCTCTCGCCTTCTTCTGAACTGACTTGAGCATATGCGGCTTCGATGGGCGCCATAGCATTTAACAAGGCGGTGAGTTCAGCGGTTTGTTCGTAGCTGCGACACAAGCGCATCACATCGTCTAAAGTGAGTTTTTGCTCAGCGATCCGTTGCTTTAACTCCATAGGAGCTTCATTCAAATGGCGTGTTGCTAAGTACATGCCTTCAATCCAGCCTGAAGCAACGACCAAACCGGCCAGGTCTTCTTGCCCATTGAATTTGAGTCGCTCGTTGAGATCATAAAATGTTTCAGAGACAATGCGGATGAGCGCTTGGCGATCATTTCGATTGGCTTCAACAGAGCCCATGACTTCATCGCTCAAGACATCATTGACACCCAAAGAGGTGCTCAAAGATTGAATGGCTTCGAGATAGTCAATACTGGTTGAGTTTTCTTCAAAAATTGTAGCGTAACTCAAATCAGCTCCGTAAATCCCCAGGTTGATCGCTTGACGATCGCTGGTGGTGTATTGAGAGGATTGAGCAGCGGGATTCAAAGCGTCGGCATGAAAGTGTGCTCCACTGCGCTTGATCAACGAAGCCGTTTCCATCGGAGATGGCGCAGCATGGAAAATCTTGGTTAACGTGGATTGTCTCGAGGTGACGGACATGCCTTCAGAATCCATAGCGGTTTCTTGGACTGCAGGATCTTGGCTGGCTTGGCTGTTTTCGGCGGATTCTCCGCATCCTGCTACGAGGATGACACCCAGTCCGAGGACTGCTATCGATGTTTGAGTTCGTTGAATGAAACGCATGGTATTATTACTGGATATTGAAGCACAATTTGCCTCGCACCAGTGTCGTATACGGGTGACATCCCAAAAAGTTCCACACAGTGAGATGTTCAGGAAGAAACGATTCAATCAATGAGCTTCCAGCCAATCTTTCCCTGTTGACATGTCCACTACGAGCGGAACGGATAGCGTCACCGCTTCAACCATTGCGGTTTTGACCAGTTCTTTAACGGCCTCGACTTCTTCCACAAGGACATCAAAGACCAATTCATCATGGACTTGCATGATCATGCGGGATTTCAGGTGAGCTGACTTGAGGGCTTCATCAACACGGACCATAGCAACTTTAATGATGTCGGCAGCGGACCCTTGGATGGGAGCGTTAACCGCATTTCTTTCTGCAAAGGCCCGGACTGTGGCATTGTTGGATTGAATGTCTGGAAGATAACGACGACGGCCCATGACCGTTTCTGCGTATCCTTTTTCGCGGACGCTTTCGACACAATTCGCGGTGAATTGTTTGAGGTCTTTGAATTGTTCGAAATACGCTTCGATGATTTCCTTCGCTTCTCTCCGGGGAATGCCCAAGTTTTGGGCCAGACCAAATGCTCCTTGACCATAGAGTATACCAAAGTTGACTGCCTTGGCTTTACTTCTCATAGCCCGATCCACTTCTTCAGGGGAGACTGCAAACACTTTCGCCGCCGTGGCAGTATGAATGTCCATTCCTTGAATGAATGCCTCCACGAGTCCAACATCTTGAGACAGTGCCGCTGCAATGCGCAACTCCACCTGGCTGTAGTCGGCAGCTAGCAGGACATGGTGTTCGCTGGCGGGAATGAATGCCTTTCGAATCGCCCGCCCTTCAGGGGTGCGTATTGGAATGTTTTGAAGGTTGGGGTCTTTTGAACTCAAGCGCCCGGTAGCAGCCACCGTTTGCTGATAGTTTGTGTGAACGCGCCCCGTCTCTGAGTGAACCAATTTTGGAAGGGGCTCAACATAGGTGTTTAGTAATTTCTTGAGTTTTCTATAGGAGAGAATATCGGTAACGATTGGGTGGGCATCTTGGAGTTTCGATAAAACCTCTTCACCGGTCGGATACTGTCCTGATTTTGTTTTTTTGACCTGAGCCGGGATGTTGAGCTTTTCAAAGAGGATGTTTCCGAGTTGTTTTGGGCTGTCAATATTGAACGCTTCTCCTGCGATTTCGTGAATGTTCGCGGTGAGTTGTTCGAGACGATCAGTGAGTTCGACACTATATGCTTGCAGCTCACCCACATCGATGCGCACCCCTTCCAATTCCATATCAGCCAATATGCGCACAAGAGGCATTTCTACTGCTTCGAAAAGTTCCGTGGCCACAACTCCATGCATTTGTGGAATGAAGCGCTCTCTCAGTTGCCAGGTGATATCCACATCTTCGCATGCGTAATCCGTGATAGAAGCAGCGTCTAGGTCTGCCATGGTCCGCTGATCTTTCCCCGTTTTTCCGATGAGATCAGTAATGGGGATGGCGGTGTAATTCAGCTCAACTTCAGCCAACCGATCCAACTTGTGGGACCCCTCGGGTTGGATGAGGTAATGCGCCACCATTGTATCGAACAGTCGATTTTGGATACGCACGCCACGTCGAGCGAGCATTTTATAATCGAATTTAAAATGGTGAGCGACCACTTCTTTTGACGGATCTGAAAAGACGTCTTGAAAGGCATCCAACAAGCTTTCTTCAGTCCAGTCGTCACTCGCAATCGGCACCCAAAAGGCTTCGTGGGCCTTCACGCAAAACGACATACCTACCAACGCCGCGTCCATTGTGTTCAGCCCGGAGGTTTCGGTGTCAAATGCATAGACGTCCGCCTCTTTTAGGCGGTTTACAAGCTCAGAGAGCGCAACTCGATCTTGAACCAGAGTATAGGAATGCGAGATTCTCTCGAGAGAATTTCCGTCAGAAGATGCGTTTAATACCTCAGCGAAATGGGCTGAAGAATCGGCGCTGGAAGCTCCAGCGGGTGTGCCGAATAAGTCCAACTGAGCACCCTCAGAATTGTCTTCAGCTGGAGGGGAAACAGTGTTAACGGAGTCAGTCGTTTCGGCCTGGACAGTCTCGCTGCCACCTGCTTCACCTAAGATGCGTTTAGCCAACGCGCGAAACTCCAATTCTTCCAATGTTGCTCGCAGTTCGGTGGGCTTGGGAGACTCCATGATCATGGCGTCTAGATCGATTTCCATCGGAATATCCAAGCAAATAGTTGCCAGTTCTTTGGAGAGAAAGGCCTGCTCTTTATTCTCTTCAACGCGCTCCTTGAGCTTCCCTTTCAGTTCATGGCTGTGCTCCATAATGCTCTCCATGCTGCCATATTGGAGCAGCAACTTCGAAGCAGTTTTGGCTCCAACTCCCGGAACTCCTGGGATGTTGTCAGCGCTATCACCCATTAAACCCAAGAGGTCTATGACCTGTTTGGGGTGGTCGACACCGAATTTTTCACAAATTTCTGGCGGTCCCCAAACTTCAGCAGGACCTCCGCCTTTAGCGGGACGGAACATCCGGACTTTCTCGGTAACAAGCTGACCAAAATCTTTATCGGGAGTCATCATGTACACGTCAAATCCTTCGATTTCTGCTTTTTGGGCGATAAAGCCAATGACATCATCGGCCTCGTATCCAACCTTGCTGATTTGCGGAACATTCAGCCCTTCTAAGATTTGGAATATCCACGGAACGGATCGTTTGATGTCTTCAGGTGTTTCATCCCGATTGGCCTTGTATTCGGGATACTGAACATTGCGAAATGATCCTCCTGGCGAGTCAAAAACGACCGCCAAATGCGTTGGATGTTCATTGCGAATAATTTCCAAAATTGCATTGGTAAACCCAAATACAGCACTGGTATTCAGTCCTTTGGAGTTTATTCGAGGGTTTTTGATGAATGCGTAATACGCCCGAAAAATCAGTGCGTAGGCATCAATCAAGAAGAGTTTTTTATCTGAGCTGGCTGTAATCATGTGGTCAGGACATCATCAATGGATGTCCCTCCGAAGTTACCTCAGATGTGGCAATGTTGTAGTCCTAGCTTGAAGCTTTTGGGAGCTTGTAAATAGGGACGGTAGAGCACGGTTCACCGTACATAATCGAACGAGCAATTGGCTGAAGTTTTCGGATGGCTTGTCCAAGTGCATGGGGTCCACCAGCTT
Source organism: Flavobacteriales bacterium (assembly GCA_028825055.1). Taxonomy (GTDB): domain Bacteria; phylum Bacteroidota; class Bacteroidia; order Flavobacteriales_D; family Sanyastnellaceae; genus UA16. Next base: position 4,076 of record JAPKAW010000062.1, read on the forward strand.
CTGAACACCCTTTAATGACAATGCGAGCTCCCACAAATGGTGTCGGGTCCATAGAGTCGATGTTGGCGATCAATTGTTGCGAGCGTACTTGCTCTGGATTTCCGATGAGAACATGGGCCTTGAGGAGGATCAATTCGGACGTGACCAGCATCCATGCCCAGTCAGGAATGACGGCATCTGTAGAACAATACAGGGCGACTGTACGTCCGGAGAAATCCGATTCGCTAAGAGATTTGAGCATCTCACGGAAAGGCTTTTCGCGAAGGATAAAGCCTTCCCAGAGGTGGTCCTGAAGATCAAATGAGACAACGGAAGACTTGGGCAAAAGATCGGCTAGGTCGAGGGAAACAAGACCACTTTCATCAACTCGATTGCGAATTTGCTCTTCCATAGTGCGGTTTATCAAGCCGTTTGAATGGATGTGAGGCGGTTGTTTTTTTGTTCCATCATGGCAACGGCAGTTTCAACAATGCCATGAGTGTCATAGCCGTTTTCGGCATACAACTCTTGTTGTGTTCCATGTTCGACATATTGGTCAGGCAATCCCAAGCGCTTGACCTGAGCATGGTATCCATTGTCTGCCATGAACTCAATGACCGCGCTCCCAAACCCACCTAAAATGCAGCCGTCCTCTACAAGAATGATATCATCAAAGGAGCCAAAGACCTCATGCAGCAGCATTTCGTCCAAGGGTTTGACAAAGCGCATGTCATAATGTGCTGCTGAGATTGCCCGGCTTTTCAATAATGAAGTTGCTTTGGTTGCCTGTGTGCCGATGGCGCCGATGGTTAAGATTGCGATGTCTTCTCCTGCCTGCAATTTGCGTCCCGTACCTACAGTGATTGCCTCAAACGGTTGTTTCCAATCTACGATGGATCCGGTACCTCGTGGATATCGAATGGAGAAGGGACCGGAGTGTTTTTGGGATGCGGTAAACATTAAATTTCGCAAATCGATTTCGTCCATAGGTGCCGAAACAACCATGTTCGGAATGCACCGCATGTAAGCCATATCGTAAGCGCCATGGTGCGTTGGTCCATCGGCTCCAGCAACACCTCCGCGGTCAAGGCAGAAGATTACAGGAAGATTTTGTATCGCTACGTCATGAATGACTTGGTCATACGCGCGTTGCATAAAGCTTGAATAAATGTTGCAGAAGGGCACTTTTCCTTGTGTGGCCATGCCTGCGCTGAATGTCACGGCATGTTGCTCTGCAATACCGACGTCAAAGGCGCGGTCCGGCATCTCTTCGAGCATGAATTTCAGAGACGACCCCGAGGGCATGGCTGGCGTGACCCCGACAATACGCGCATCCATTTTGGCTAATTCAATAATGGAGTGACCGAATACGTCTTGAAACTTGGGGGGCTGTGGTTCGGTTTTCTTCACTCGAACAATTTCACCCGTCTCTTTATTGAACAAGCCAGGAGCGTGCCATGTAGTCGGACTCCCTGCTTCTGCTGCGGCAAAACCCTTTCCCTTTACCGTAACGCAGTGCAGTAATTTTGGTCCAGGGATGTGCTTTATATCTTCAAGGATTTGCGCTAAATGCTCGACATCATGCCCGTCTACGGGACCGAAGTAGCGAAAATTGAGAGATTCAAACAGATTGGATTGGTTGAGTAAGGCGGACTTGACAGCGGATTCAACTTTTTGAGCGATGGCCTGAGCGTTAGGACCGAATTTTGAAATACGTCCGAGAAGGTGCCAAACTTCATCCTTGACCGTGTTGTAAGTCTTAGACGTGGTGATGTCCGTGAGATAATCCTTAAGTGCACCTACATTGGGGTCAATGGACATGCAATTGTCGTTTAAAACGACAAGCAAATTGGTGTCTTCAGAACCGCCGTGATTTAATCCTTCGAATGCCAAACCTGCTGTCATGGCACCATCTCCAATGACCGCTATGTGTTGTTTCTGATTCTTGCCGTCAATCTTGCTGGCCATGGCCATTCCAAGCGCAGCTGAAATGGAAGTTGAACTATGACCGACACCGAATGTGTCATATGGGCTCTCCGATCTTTTTGGAAAGCCTGAGAGTCCGTTGTATTGTCGATTGGTGTGAAACGTGTCCCGCCGTCCAGTCAGTATCTTATGGCCATATGCCTGATGTCCAACATCCCAAACCAACTGGTCTTCAGGCGTGTTGAACACATAGTGTAAAGCAACAGTCAATTCCACCACTCCCAAGCTTGCTCCGAAGTGTCCCCCTTTTTCTGAAACCACATCTACAATAAACTGTCGGAGCTCGTCACAAATTACGGGTAAATCTGACTGGCCGAATTGACTGCGCAAGTCGGCTGGGGTGTCGATACGAGAAAGATGTGGGCCTGCTGGGAAGGAATTCATGGTTCAGAGCCAATGCGGTTAGTCTGCTTTCAACAAATCTAAGCAGTTCTTGTTCTGCTTGCGTTACGTTGACAGCCCATTTTTGCCAACATTCTCAACGTGGAATCAGGCCTCGACTAATGCAACCAGCCCTTTTAGAATGGCGGCGCCATCTGTGTTTCCTAAATCTTCACTAGCTGCACGCTCTGGATGTGGCATCATTCCAAAGACGTTCATTTGCTCATTGGCTACGCCTGCAATGCTGTGCATGGATCCGTTGGGGTTCGACCAAGCATTCACCTTGCCCTGTTCGTCACAGTATTGAAATAAGATTTGGTCCTGATCCTCCAAAGCTTTCAGGCCGTCTGCTGAAATGTGATAATTGCCTTCGCCATGGGCAATCGGAATCATCCGTGGTTTGGCCGGGTCGAGTTCTGCCGTGATTGACGCGATTCGAGATACGGGCTTCAAATGGACGTTTCTACAAATGAATTTCTGGCTGTCATTGTGCAACAAAGCACCTGGCAAAAGCCCGGCTTCACACAAAATTTGAAAGCCGTTGCAAACACCGAAAACGCGCCCTCCTTTTTTGGCATGCGCTACGACAGACTCCATAATGGAGGAAAACCGTGCGATAGCACCACTGCGCAAGTAGTCGCCATAACTGAACCCTCCTGGGAGCACGATGACATCCGAACCTTGTAAGTCATGGTCTTTGTGCCAAAGTTGTACGACTTCAAAACCTAAATCATGTTCCAAAGCATGGACCATGTCCATATCGCAGTTGGATCCGGGGAATGTTACGACACCAAATTTCATAAGGCTAAGTTCGGGAAAGACTTCCAATCGTGCCTCAAAGGGAGGGCATAAAAAGAATCAACAAACTCCCGAGAATCACCAACAAACGAAAGGAGTCAGCTTTTGAAGATAATCCATGGTTCCGGCGGGACTGCGGAACGAGTCCGACAATCCCAAAAGCCACTCCAACGGCTAAGAGCTTGTCCAGTGGACCGTATGATTGCGCGCCGAAAGCAGCATGTATATCCTCGATAATAAACGGGATGTACGCAGGTTGAATGAGACTCGCGAGGAGGATCGACACCCAGAATAGGATGAGTAAGTGTGTACGGGTAATATAAGCTCGGAGACTGATTTTGGTCTTTTCACGTAACAGGATGATTGCTCCCCAAACCGAGAGAAGAATCAACCACAACCGTGTCGCATGTGGCGAGAACAAACGACCCCCAGTCGTTTTGAGACTGAGTGTTTCGGTTGTTTCAAGCACGAATACCCCCCAGTCAGACCCCAAAGTGTGCACGGCCATAATGATTCCAATGCCCCAAATAAATCCGATCACCATCATCGACCATTCTCTGAATATAAAGGGTCTTGATATGCTCAAAACAATCAGCATGGCCAGAACAAAACCAAAATGGAGCGGCTCGAGTAAAGCAGATAAGGAAGCCAAGGCTCCACTGCGGAATTGCAACCCGCTGGTCGAAGTTTGACGATGAACCTGAAGGATTTGATCAATAGCCCCTAAGAGTAGGAGCAGTGAGGTCCAAGATTGGATGGCAGGCCCGAGCGTTTCTTGGGGCATGAGAATGAGTAACGCAACCATGGCAAGCCACGCGAGTGCAGGGTCTCCGCGTTCTACAAATCCATAGCGCACGTAGATGCGATGAGCCATGCCTGCAATTAAAATGCTCCCAATTGCCTGGACAATGAGGCTGGAAAAGGCCGTGTCTGTGCCCCATTTAGTAAGCAGCAACCACAATAAAACGGTCGCTGGAACGATGAGCCATGCAATCGGTTGGTTTGAACGGAGGATGGATACCACGGGATGCTTATTTTTGTGCCGAATCGATTACCATGAACACGCAAGAAATCATCACCCCAGTAGCAAAATTCATCGAATGGACCTTTGAGACCGTGCTGGTTCCGATAAGTGATCCAATCAATTCGGTGGTTATCCTTTTGGGCTTCATTGGGCTAGCCTTTTGGCTGCGTTTGCAAAAGAAGTATACGCAAAAAGCGAAGCAAGAGGGAGGGTTGGTCTAATGGAAGAGGGAGGCTGCACGTTCAATTGGAGCTCAGCCCTCCAGTGCATCACGTCCAATGTCTGTTCTTGAAAAGCATCCTTCAAAGTTCACGCGCTCTCGGAGTGCGTAACTGTTCTTGACAGCTTCTTTCAAGTCATTTCCACGACCTGTTAGGGCCATAACTCGTCCTCCGTTAGTCAATATTTTCTTCCGGTTTTCACGTGTCCCCGAATGAAAGATGATGCCATCTATGGTTGCAATGTCTTCGGAAAACTTGATTTCCTTCCCTTTCTCATAAGTCCCGGGATACCCTTCGCTCCCAAGGATGACGGTGCAGGCAGCTCGATCGTCAACCACCATGTCATACTCTGAAAGAAGACCTGAACAGAGGCTGTCAAAGAGGTGAAGTAGGTCGCTCTTGATGCGGGGAAGAATAACCTCTGTTTCCGGGTCGCCCAATCTGCAATTGTATTCGACAACAAATGGGTCACTGCCTACTTTCATCAATCCAAAAAAGATGAAGCCCACATAAGGAATCCCTTCTTTTTCCAATCCTTTGATGGTCGGAATGATAATTTGATTTAAGGCTTTTTCTTGAAATTCTTCGGTTAAAAATGGCACAGGGGAGATGGCTCCCATTCCGCCTGTATTGGGTCCTGTATCCCCATCACCAAGCCGTTTGTAGTCCTTTGCTGAGGGGAGTAAATGAAACCTTCTGCCATCGGTAATGGCAAACATGCTCACCTCTTTTCCATCCAAGTATTCTTCAATCACAACCTCACTCCCAGCACCTTCAAAAGCTCCGTCTACAAGCATGGACTTCAACGTGTCCTTGGCTTCCTGCTTGGAGCTTGTAATGACCACTCCCTTCCCCGCAGCTAAACCATCGGCCTTTAAGACATACGGAGGAGAGACTGTATCCAAGAAGGACACGGCTTTATCCATTTGCGTGTTGTTAAAACTGCCATAGCGCGCTGTAGGAATCGAATGCCGATTCATGAACTCCTTTGCAAACCGCTTGCTGCCCTCCAACATCGCTCCTGCTTTCCTCGGACCAACGACCTTTACATTGACCTTTTTGCTGTCCTCGAGATAATCTGCTATGCCATTGACTAAAGGAGTCTCAGGGCCCACGACGACCAGGTCAATTTGATTTTTCCGGATGTAGCGCTCTACGCTCGGGAAATCCATAGGATCCAGATCAGCAGACGTACCTAAATTCCGTGTGCCACCATTACCTGGTGCAACGTGCAACGATCGCAATAACGAGGATTGACTCAGTTTCCAAGCCATGGCGTGCTCCCGGCCGCCATTTCCCAACAGAAGAACATTCATGTGGTAAAATTAAGCGCTCA
>JAPKAW010000336.1 GCA_028825055.1 Flavobacteriales bacterium
CCACCGAGCTGATTTCACCCATTCAACCTGGAATGTCCAAGACATTTCTACGTACCCCTTCGAAAATAAAAGGAGCTTCTCGCGCACGCATTCAAGTCACCCGCGTTCACACCATCTCTGGTGAAACATGCAAAACGCCATGATCTCTAGGAGACCAAACTGCTGTATCGAGTCAACTCTCCACGCAGATTGTGCAACATCGCTGAGCGCATATCCTCCCCTTTCCATCCTTTCCCGAGCGACACCATCAATTTCGTGAGGGCAGCCTCCGTGGTCATGTCCCCACCTGGAATCACACCACAATCCCGCAAAAGGTGGGCGGTAGCATACCGTTCCGGGTGCACAGCACCGTGACCACATTGACTCACATTGACCATAACCACTCCCCGATCATGAGCCTCTGACAAAGCGGCTTTAAACTCAGGGTTCGAGGGCGCATTGCCTGATCCAAATGTTGACAGGACCAATCCTTTCAATTCAGGCCATTCAGTTACTCTTCGAATCACATCGATTGGCTGCCCAGGAAACAACGGTAGCCAAGCGACATTCGATTCCAAGGTGTCCCATAACGCGAAAGTCTCCACGGGATCCTGGAACATCTGGGCATCATTGTAGATGATATCCACCCCAGCCTCTGCTAACGCAGGTAAATTGGGACTGATGATGGCCTGCATGGACTCGGCACTTGCTTTATGCGTGCGGTTTCCGCGAAATAGGGATGATCCAAAGTACACTGCGACTTCCTGAATTATGGGTTTTCCGAGCCGCATCGCAGCAGCAATCTCTACAGACGCCAGTAAATTTTCACGCCCATCCGTTCGTGGCAATCCGATGGGCAGTTGGCTCCCCGTGAGAATGATGGGTTTACGCAAGCCTTCTAGCATAAAGCTCAACGCTGATGCGGTGTAGGCCAACGTATCGGTTCCGTGTAGCACAACGAAGCCATCAAAATCAACATAATGATCTCGGATAATCTGGGCCAGCAACTTCCAGTGTTCCGGCCCCATGTTGGACGAATCAATCGGAGGCTCAAATGACGCAGATTCAATCGAACGTCCCGGCTGTTCCAATTCTGGTACGTGCCGATGAATTTCGGAAAAATCAATAGGAACGAGGGCTCCAGAATCATTGTCCTTGACACTCCCAATGGTGCCTCCTGTGTAGATCAGTAAGATCCGGCTATCATTTTCACCCATATCAATCATTGATTTGATCCGTTGAAAGGCAACGAAAACAAGCGTTCGGCATTGGCAGTCGTCAATGCTGCTGTGCGCTCTATGGGCAATTGCCAAAGATCGGCAACGCGCTGAGCAACAATGGCCGTGTAAGAAGACTCGTTGCGCTTGCCGCGATGGGGAACAGGAGACAAATAAGGACTATCTGTTTCAAGAACTACTCGGTCATGAGGAACATGAGGCAACACAGCGTCAAGCCCACCATTTTTATAGGTCGCAACACCGCCTATTCCTAAGTAAAACCCACCGTAACCAAGAATCCGTTCCGCTTGCTCCAAGTTTCCTGTAAAGCAATGAACAACCCCTGTAAGGGCTTCATCATTGACCTCGTCCAGCGCTTCGAACAACGCGTCAAACGCTTCCCGAACGTGAATGACGATGGGCAGCTTGAGCTCTTTCGCCCATTCTACTTGCTTGCGAAAAGCCGTGTGCTGGATGTCCAATGTGGTTTTATCCCAGTGCAGATCAAATCCAATTTCACCGATCGCTACATAGCGCCTTCCCGAATGATCAATTTGTTCCCGAATGGTCTTCAACTCAGATTGCCAAGAGTCCGGTTTTACATGACAAGGATGCAATCCCATCATTCCAAAACACCGGTCAGGCCAGCAATCCATCATTTCATGAACACGCGGAATAGAGGCTGCATCGATATTGGGTAGAAGCAATGTTTCTACACCGGCTTCTGTACATCGCTGCATAGCAGCGTCGCGGTCTTCATCAAACGTTGGCTGATAAAGATGG
>JAPKAW010000337.1 GCA_028825055.1 Flavobacteriales bacterium
CCTCATCGTTGTCCGGATTGCCATTGGCAAAACGGTCGGGTGTAATGAGGCAAATAGCATCTGAATTGTCATACCCCGCTTGCTGAACCGTGCGCTCATGCAACACATAATCCGACCGGCCTTCTTTATGATTCTGCGCGTTTTTCCATGCGATGGAAAATGAGCCAGGCTGAACGCCCTTGCCGATGTTGAGATAGAGAAATACATAGTTCTCACTGTCACCCGCCACTGTGCGGTCAATGCGAATTCCCGGCACATCGATGGTCGCTGACCAGTTCGCTACGTTGTCACCATAGACCATCAATTGTAGTTGTTGGTCGTGCATGCCCACCCACCAGTGCGGCGGGTCGATGCGTTCAACCCCCTTTTGTGCCGACGCATTCGACATGACCATGAGGCCCAACACCACGACAAGCTGCTTCATCCACTCCATTCCTAGTTCGTTTCTTTTTGCTGCTAACTAACCCTTTCACATCGACATTACAACCATCGCAAAACGATGTCAATAAGACGGCTTTTGCCTTGAGTGTATGGCGGCATCAGCGCCGGACCAAACCCTCCCCAACGTTGCGCATACATCCCTCGATTATGAGTGAATTCACGGAATCCAAATACCCCATTGCTCGATCCAATTCCGCTGGATCCAAGTCCTCCAAAGGGCAAGTCGGTGCTCGACACGTGAATCACACTGTTGTTGATGCTCACTCCTCCCGAAGGGATTTCCTCGATAAAATGACGCGTCAACGCACGCTTATTGCCATAGAGGTACAAAGCCAATGGCGTGGGTCTTGCACGGATGAAAGCGATGGCCTCCCCCGGTTCTTTCCATGTCACGATGGGCAACACCGGGCCAAATATTTCTTCTTGTAAAATCCGGGAATCCACCGGCACATCGACCAACAGTGTTGGAGCGACTTCACATCCTTGGACATCCACCTGTCCACCTTGAACCACCCGGGCCCCTCGCTCCTTCGCATCAATGATGAGACCTTCGATGCGTTCGGCGTGTCGCGGGTGTACAATGCGCTGGTAGTCCTGGGCTTTGGAATCGGCATTGGGATACAAAGCATCCATCGCACACTTGAGCGCTTCCACCAATTCATCGCGCTTGCTCTCGTGCACCAAGATGTAATCGGGCGCCACACAGATTTGACCTGCATTGGATAATTTGGCCCAAGCAATCCGTTGGGCTGTTGCCTTGATATTGGCTGAAGGATCAATGATGACCGGTGACTTTCCACCCAATTCCAAGGTAACGCTACACGGAATTTTAGCCGCTGCCGCCATGACGATTTTACCGACATCTGGAGAGCCCGTAAAAAACATATGATTGAATGGAAGTTGAAGTAATTCTGTGGCTGTTTCTACGCCGCCTTGCACCAGTGCCACTTCGCACGGATCGAAAACAACATCAACGATTTCAGCCACGATTTGGGCGGTGTGCGCTGTGTATTCAGATGGCTTGAGCATGACCGTACACCCCGCCGCGATGGCAGCTACCAAAGGACGAAAAAGCAGCTGCATCGGGTAATTCCATGGAGCAATGATCAGCACCACGCCTTTGGCTTCAGGACGAATCCAAGACGACGAACCGATCAGCGATAGCCCTCCTGGCACACGTTGAGGCCGCGCCCAGGTCTTCAACCCTTTTTTAATCGCTTTGATTTCTTGTTTCAAAACAAAAATCTCCGTCAAATCCACTTCTTGCGGTGGCTTTTGAAAATCATCCCACATGGCCCGTTTCAGATCGTCTCGACGGCGCCACACTTCAGCGTACAAGGCATCCAATCGTTTGATGCGCGCTTTTACGGACAGCTTTCTTTGCTGTGGTGCATGCGCTTTCAAACCATTGAAAAGCTCACGGATGGATACCACAGGAGGCGAGACAGGAAGCAGTTGATGACTCATGAACATAGGATTGTAGCAATCTAGCAATAGAATGGTGCAGATTCCTTTCTAAAAT
>JAPKAW010000063.1 GCA_028825055.1 Flavobacteriales bacterium
GCAGCATGCGACTTACAGGCCGAGCAAGTACGTTGCTCTGCCCAGTATCAGAGGACTTAGCTTCCAGCATGCGGGATTTCGGCATGGGAAATCATGCTCAGGTCATTCCCAATGTGGTCGATACAAACTTGTTCAAACGGGATGAAGCCACTGCTTCATCGGGTGACTCTTTTGAGTTAGTGCACATCAGCTCCCTATCGGACGAACAAAAAAACATTTCCGGCATGTTGCGCGCAATTGCCGTTGCGCTGCCTCAATGTCCTCAGCTGCGCGTTACGATTATTGGTGATGGTGATCCGCTTCCGCACCAACAACTTGCACAGACCTTGGGCATTGCCAATCGTGTGCACATTCAAGGAGAAATCCCATTGACAGAAGTTGCCGAGCGGATGCGCGTTGCGGATGCTCTAATCCTCTTTAGCAACTTTGAGAACTTCCCGTGTGTCATCCCTGAAGCTTGGGCGAGTGGCATCCCCGTGATATCGACTGACGTCGGAGGTATCGCCGAACACCTCACATCCGAACGTGGAATCCTTATCAAACGTGGTGATGAGGACGCCTTGACTGCCGCCATTGTTTCCATGGCCACAAGACCTTCTCTCGCACATCGCGATGCGTCAGCGCTGCGGGCAATTGCGACATCGACTTTCAGCATCGAATCCATCGCAGATCAATATACCACGGCGTATCAAAAAGCCCTTCATCTTCATGCGTCCAAAGACTCAAGGACTTCATGAATTTGCGCCGCACGATCTTACAGTCTATTCAAAGTCGGGCTTGGCTGCTCTTGCTTTCCACCGCCATCATCCTCATCAATACGCGCACCCTTGGACCAGAGGGACAAGGACAAATCGCCTGGATCCAGCTTGGACTGCTCTTGGTGACGGGCGCCAGCGGATTCATTGCAGGCGGAGCTGTAGTGTACTTGAAAAAGGTGATTCCGTTGCGCGCAACGCTTCTACCCGGTCATTTATGGCTGGTCATTTCTTCCTTTGGCACCACGGCTCTTGGCATACAGATGGGCTTCCTACCCAAGCATCACATGTTCGACATCGCTGTGTTGGGATGGCTTCAGGGCATCATCATCTTCCATGGACAGCTGCTCCTTGGAGCACAAAACATCCGTGCGCACAATCGTCTACAGGTCATGCAAAACGCATGTGTTGCTGGAGGACTGGCCCTCGTCTATTTCGTCTGGGGTTGGCAGCATGTTGACGCATTTCTTGCTGTTCTGGGTATAAGTTTGGTCGTGACGGCCTTGCTCTCCATCCCTCCGCTGCGGCATTTACCACAAACCGATTCCCAACCACCTCTGAAAGAGGTCATCCGTTTGCTCTGGAAACATGGAAGTGCAGCACAAGCCGGTGGATTACTCCAAATGCTCACCAACCGAACCAATTTCAGTTTGCTTGCGCGTAGCACGGTCAATGGCGCCTCAGCAACGGGTATTTATTCGGTCGCTTTTTATGCCCTCGAAGCCATGTGGATTGTCGCAAGAGGCTTGGCCCCCGTGGTCCATGCGCGCACTGCCAACAACTCCGATCGCAATCAGAGAATTCGAGAAACACGGGGCATGCTCGGATTAGCGGTATTGACCACCATTCCATTGGCCTGTTCCGCAGCATTGATTCCCGACTCCTGGTATGCCCATATCGTGGGGTTTGGCGGAATTCAGCCTGTCGTTTTACGTCTTTTACCAGCGGCCATTGCCGGAGCTATGGCCTCCATTCTTGCCCACCACCTTTCAGGAATTGGCCAACACAAGTGGAATGCCTACTCCTCCGGTTTCGGACTTTTCGTCCTGAGTCTTGGTGCATGGCAGTGGATTCCCACTCATGGGATCCATGGCGCTGCCTATGCCGCATCTGCAGCCGCTGTTATGCAAACGACCAGCCTGGTCTTTGCTTGGAGCTACTGCGAACAGTCCCCTTGGCTCAGCTTATGGCCTCGATGGAGCGAAATTCGCTCGAGTGTTTTGCGTTCAGAGGAGATCCAGTAAATCCCGAACAACCGGAGGCCGGCTCGATTCAAACCCCTCGCCTCTTTGCACGCCTCCCAAACGGCCCATCGCAGCATCACGGTTTTTTAGAAACTCTAGAAACTCAGGCGAACTGATCGGAGTGGCAGGCTCCTCCTCAGACCCAGAATAGAACTGCGTCTTATAGGCCCCAATTGCAGCGTATTTAACGGTTTCAAAACCCGATATGTCAACGATGAAATCAGGGGTGCGCCAGCGATCTTGGATGTAATAATGCAACGACTGCGGGCGCCACGGCGCTTGTAATTCACCGCTCTTCTGATCAACCGTTTCAATTTTGAGCAGTCCACTCAAAAAACAAGCACGCTCCAACAAAGAACTCGCCCGACCATGGTCTGGGTGCCGATCCGACTTGGCATTCGCCAAAACCAGTTGAGGCCTCAAACGTCGGAGCACTTCGATCACTTTCATGAGAGCCGGCTGGTCAATTTCAAAAAAGCCATCTCCCAAATTCAAATTCTCACGATGCATGACTCCGAGAACTTCGGCGGCAGCAGCAGCTTCCATATCACGTGTCTCTCCTGTTCCACGGGTACCCAATTCTCCTCGGGTCAAATCGACCAAAGCAACGCGCTTTCCATTGGCCACCATCGATGCGATCGTTCCTCCTGCGGCCAACTCCACATCATCTGGATGGGCACCAAAAGCACAGACATCCATCGTATCCATTTGAACTTGCGTCATGGAGTCAAAGTTAGGGTTTCACAAAAATCTCAACACCCATTGCAGTGAACAAGTTTTAGGCGCATCTTGTTGACCCAATATGAATTCATCATCCTCCAGTCGTTCCTCGCAAGCAATCGTGATTGGCGCAGGGTTTTCGGGCATTGCAGCGGCAACAGAATTGGCTTCAAAAGGGGTCGATGTCGTGGTGCTTGAACGGCACAACCACCCTGGTGGAAGGGCCCGTGTTTTTCAAGAAGCCGGATTCACATTTGATATGGGCCCCAGCTGGTACTGGATGCCCGACGTATTTGAGGCCTATTTTGAGAAATTCGGGAGCAATGTAAACGAAGAGCTTGACTTGGTTCGCCTCGACCCTTCGTACAAAGTGTGGTTTACAGGAGAGTCGTTGGATGTCCCCGCAGCGTTTGAATCCATGCAGGTCGCCTTCGAATCCATGGAAAAAGGGGCAGGCCAAAGGCTTGCTGATTTTATGGCTGAGGCCAAAATCAAATACGATATTGGAATGAGCGAATTTGTGTGGAAGCCAGCGCACAATGTCCTGGAGTTTGCTGATTGGAATACCGTGAAACAAGCAACACACTTGTCTCTCTTTACTTCGTTTAGCAAGCATGCCCGGCGGTATTTCACTGACCCACGTTTGCTTCAGATCATTGAATTCCCCGTTTTGTTTCTAGGTGCTAAACCGGAGAAAACCCCTGCTCTTTATAGCCTCATGAATTATGCCGACACGATGCTCGGCACATGGTATCCTATGGGCGGGATGCATGAAATTGTTCGCGCCTTGGTTCGCGTCGCCGAGCGTCATGGAGTTCAATTTCATTATGAGCAAGATGTCGCCTCCATCAATGCCGATCACGGCCAAGTATCCGGCGTGACGCTCCGTGATGGAACCAAATGGAACGCCAAAACCATCATCGCTGCGGCTGACTACCACCATGTGGAACAGCATCTCCTACCCGCTACCTTCAGACGATACGATGCTACGTATTGGGACAACCGTGTGATGTCTCCGAGCTCGCTTCTTTTTTATGTGGGTGTAGACATTCGTGTCCCGGAATTGAAGCATCACAATTTGTTCTTCGACACGGCATTCGGCCCGCATGCGTCTACCATTTACGATGAACCTGCTTGGCCAGAAGACCCGCTTTTTTATATAAGCGCTCCTTCAAAAACAGATTCCGAAGTGGCCCCTGAAGGACACGAAAATCTTTTTTTCTTGATTCCATTGGCACCAGGGCTTTCTGAAGAGGAAGGTCAACGCGAATTCTATTTTAACCACTTGTGCGACAGATTAGAAAGCCACATTGGTTTGGATATTCGCCCGCACATTGTGTTCAAACGCAGTTATGCTCATGCCGAATTTCAAGAGGATTACCGGGCCTTCAAAGGCAATGCCTATGGCTTAGCCAACACATTGAAACAAACCGCTTTTTGGAAACCAAAAATGAAAAGTAAACTTCCGGGCTTGTTTTTCACCGGTCAACTGACCACCCCTGGCCCAGGCGTACCCCCAAGTTTGATTAGCGGAGAAGTCGCCGGTAGAGAAGCCAAATCATGGCTTGAAGTCGGTAAGTGAACCTATTGACCCTTTCTCAAGTTAACACACAATGGATGCCATCGCCTTATATGATCGAGTATGCTACGAATGCAGTGTACAAACCACAAAAGCCTATAGCACCTCATTTTCACTAGGAATTCGATTTCTTGGTAAGCCCCTGAGAAAACCGATTTATGCCATTTATGGTTTTGTTCGGTTTGCAGATGAAATTGTGGATTCATTTCATGATCACGACAAGAAGAATCTATTTGAGCGATTCAAAGCAGATACGTATGCTGCCATTGATGAAGGCATTAGCCTCAACCCCATTCTTCACGCATTTCAACGCGTATTCCACCAGTATCAAATTGACCGAGAACACGTGGATTTGTTTCTACGAAGCATGGAATGGGATTTAAAACGAAATGATTACGACCGGCAAGGATTTGAAGACTATGTCGTAGGATCAGCTGAAGTGGTTGGACTGATGTGTCTGCGCGTTTTCGTGGATGGAGACAACACACGGTACCAAGCATTATTGCCCAGCGCGAGAAGATTGGGTGCGGCATTCCAAAAAATCAATTTTTTGCGCGATCTAAAGGATGATTTTGAAGAGAAAGGGCGAACGTATTTTCCGGGTCTTGACATGACCCAATTTACCGAGACCACAAAAAAATCGATTGAAAGTGAGATTGAAAGTGACTTCAAGGCCGCTCATATTGGCATCCTGCAGCTCCCGCGATCTAGTCGCTTAGGCGTGCATGTGGCCTATATTTATTACTTGCGGTTGTTCGAGAAAATACGCTTACTGCCCAGCGAGCGTCTCCTGGAGGAACGCATCCGCATTCCGAATGGGCGAAAGTTGACGCTGCTGCTCAGTTCTTACGTCCGGCACCAATTCAAGCTTCTCTAATCATGAAATGGTTTTTGGTCTATTGTATATTTTTTTTCGGGGTTACTCCCTCTATGCTCTCGCAAAGCTCCATGCCATCAACTGATGACCGTATGTACGTTTGGAAAGCGTACCGGGTGGCTTCCGAAAGTAAAGAATCACTCGATTCTCCATCCGTTTTTGAAGATGCTGCAACGGCCTATTCTGCAGCACACAACGAAAGCCCAGAGGCTCTTGGAATGGCCGCTACTGCTGAGCTTATGAAGGTGGAGTCCATGAGTAATATTTTGGAAAAACTGGAATCATTCTTGCACTGGAAAGCGCAGCTTGAAACAGCCATCGAAAGCAAGCCCATGGATCCCGATTTACGGATATTTCGACTTTCGGTTCAACTGCATGTCCCGGCACTTTTGGCATACTCAGGAGAGATTGATGAAGATGTTCTATTGATCTCCAATGCCCTTCTTTCAGGTAACTGGTCAACGGACCCTGAGCACGAAACATTCATTCGCGATTTGTTCCGTGCCTTTGACTTAACCCCTGATCTGGATTCCGATGAGCATTAACAGCCAAGATCACGTCATCCTAGTCGACGCCGAAGACAACGCTTTGGGCCTCATGAACAAAATGGAGGCGCATGAAAAAGGGGTTTTGCACCGGGCGTTTTCCATCTTTATTTTCAATAGCGATGGTCGCTGGCTACTTCAACGACGAGCTATAGATAAATACCACAGCCCAGGACTGTGGAGCAATACGTGCTGCAGCCACCCCCGCCAGGACGAATCTGTCATTGAGGCAGGGATTCGCCGATTGAATGAGGAAATGGGCATGTATTGTCAGATCGAACCCCAGTTCCATTTCACGTACCGGTGCAACTTACCGAACGGCTTAATCGAGCATGAGTTGGACCATGTGCTCGTGGGATATTCAGACAAAACTCCACACCTGAATTCACAGGAAGTCAGTGATTACAAATACATCACCACGGAACAGCTAGAACAAGAGATGCAAGCCTTTCCTGAGCGTTTCTCTGTATGGTTTAAGCTCTGCTTTCATCGCGTTCGAAATCGTTTTAGTGAAATGGAGCGCCTGCGATGAAACCCCTCAAAAAACAGACAGCGATTGTCATCGGTGCTGGAGTTGCAGGGCTTGCCACAGCTATACGACTGGCCGCTTCAGGCATTGCAACGTCTGTTTATGAGACCGCATCTGGACCGGGAGGAAAACTAAAAGAAGAGCGCACTGAGGGGTATCGCTTTGATCTCGGACCTTCGCTTTTCACCATGCCGGAATTGGTCATGGAATTGGATCGCTTGACGCGATCAAGTGCCCATGCCCAAGCAGACAAACTCCCTGAAGTCTTTCGCTATCAAACGCTCGATCGTTCGACACATTATTTTTGGGAAGATGCTACGCGAATTATCGCCTGGGCAGATCGGAAAGCTTTCAAACAGGCGGTTTCACAGGCCGTGGAAGTGGAACCCCACGCTTTGGACCAGCATCTCAATCACAGCCAAACGATCTACGAGGCGACGCGGAAGCTGTTTTTGGAGCAAAGTCTCCATGAATGGAAACGCTTCCGCTGGTCAGCGTTTTCCAAGGCCATTCCCCAATTGCATCGCCTGCCCTGGTTCGGATCTTTGCACCGGTTGAACCGCAAGAGATTGCAGGAACCTCATCTCGTTCAGTTGTTTGATCGCTATGCGACCTACAACGGCTCTGACCCCCACCGTGCACCCGCTATGTTGCATGCCATTCCGCATTTGGAACACGGCATCGGAACGTTTTTCCCTGAGGGCGGTATGATGGGCATTGTACATCACCTCTTCGCACTCGGTCAAAGTCTCGGTGTAGATTTTCACTTTGACCAGTCGGTACAAAAAATAGTCCATCGCAACGGTCACGTGCAAGGCATCGCTGTGGAATTGAACGGTCGATCTCACAACGTTCAAGCCGACATCGTCGTTTCCAATGCTGACATTCACCCGACCTATCGGAAGCTATTGCCAGAGATCAAAGCACCAGAGCACATCCTGAGGCAAGAGCGTTCCTCTAGCGGAGTGATTTTTTACTGGGGAGTGAAGGGGGAGCACAAAGAATTGCACCTGCACAACATTTTATTTAGCAAGAACTACCGCCAAGAATTCCAAACGATTGACTCGTTGGGACACCCCGGAAATGACCCCACAGTCTACATCAATATCACCTCAAAGTTGCAACCATCAGACGCTCCGTCCGGGTGTGAAAACTGGTTCGTTATGGTCAATGTGAGTGCAGACCCGGAAACGATTGATGCCGAAATTTCGACGATCCGCAGTGCGGTATTGGACAAAATCTCAAGAACTCTTGGACATTCCATACATGACTTGATTGAGACGGAGTCCGTCCTCACCCCACGTGATATTGAAAACCGAACGAGTTCATGGCGCGGCGCGCTGTATGGCTCAAGCTCCAACAATGCACTCGCCGCATTTCTGCGTCATAGAAACCGTTCGAAACAAATCAAAGGATTGTATTTTTGCGGAGGAAGCGTGCATCCCGGTGGTGGCATTCCACTCTGCTTGCTTAGCGCGCGTATTGCAACCGAATTAATCCGAACAACGACTCCATGAACTTGATTTTGCTAAAACGCTCGGCTCCCTTGATCATGATCATCCTCAACACCGTGGGGGTAGTTGGTGTGTTGTTGGGGTTTGGTGAAAGCATCTTGCAATTCACTGCCTTGAATTTGCTGATAAATGGGATGTTAGCCGCTTGGATGGATTGGGGTTCTCGCAGTCGTCTGTGGGTTTACGCAGCTTTGGGTGGTTGGATTATAGAATGTATCGGTGTGAACACCGGTTGGCCATTTGGGGCTTACCAGTATGGGCAAGGTCTCGGTCCTAAGTTCGCCGAAGTCCCCTTGATTCTTGGGGCATTGTGGTTTATAACTCTCATTGGATTTGGCCATTGGGTAGGACGCGGGCTGCTTCTGTTGAGACTTGGCACCAAAGCGCATAAACTGGGTACAGCCGTCGTGGCAGCTACTCTTATGATGGGATTGGATGCTCTTATAGAACCCGTGGCCATCCAATCAGGTTGGTGGGAGTGGGGTCAAGGGGATGTCCCTTGGACCAATTATTTTTCGTGGTGGGGCATTTCTTTTCTTTTTTATTTAGTCCCGAGACAATCAACAGAATCCAAGGGATCTGGAATCTGTGTTCTCATCTTTGCAGCGTTCATGATTATGCTCAACGTTTTTCAATGGACCGTTTGATTTTCTTCACCCACCCCGCATTCATTGTGATTGCAACCTTTCTGATTATGGAGGGTGTAGCCTGGTTCGCTCATAAGTATCTCATGCATGGATTGATGTGGTATTTCCATCAAGACCACCACGTCCATCAACCGGGTTTTTTTGAAAAAAACGATGCTTTCTTCTTGATTTTTGCTATCCCTAGTGCGAGTTGCATCATTACAGGATCCACGGCAGGAGGTGACTTTCGTATCTGGATTGGTGCCGGAATTGCTGCCTATGGCCTAGCTTACTTCCTCGTCCATGATGTTTTCATTCACCAACGATTCAAGTGGTTTCGGAAGACAGAAAACACTTATTTCAGGGCGATTCGAAAGGCACACAAAGTGCACCATAAACACTTGACCAAAGAAAAAGGAGAGTGTTTTGGGATGCTATTCGTCCCTTTGCGCTACTGGCTTGAAGCGAGAAAATCGCAACGGAAATGGCCCACCAAAATACAATCCCCCGTTAAATAATGAACGGACTTTATCTTGCCGTCGATCTCGTCGTGCTTTCGTTCCCTCTGCTTCTCAGCTTTGACAAGCGTGTTAATTTCTTTGGCCAATGGAAGGACTTTTGGCCCGTGAACATTGGAGTATTGGTCCTTTTCATCACACACGATGTCTTCTTTACCCGTTGGGGGATTTGGGGATTCAACCCGGACTATTACTTGGGTCCTGAATTGATGGGATTGCCCTTTGAAGAATGGCTGTTCTTCATTTGCATTCCTTATGCCAGCGTCTTCACCTATGCTGTGTTAAAACATTACGTGCGCAAGAATCCATTTAGACACAGCGCGATTACATTGAACATGGCGGCCATTGCAATCACCGCTGGGCTTAGCTATTGGTATTCCGATGCATGGTATACGTTTTGTGCGAGTGCGCTTCTTTGCTTGTTTTTCATATGGTCTGCTGTGAAATATGTGCCGTGGTCACATCACCTATGGATCACCTTACTCGTCCTGCTTACTCCCTGGATTATCTCCAACGGAATTCTAACAGGCATCACCTTTTGGGAGTATCCATTGTTGCACAATGATGCCGGCATAATCCAAGATCGCATCGTTTGGTACGCAGAAGAACACACGACTGGATGGCGTATTTTCAGTATGCCCGTAGACGACCTAATCTATGGCTCTCTCCTCATCGGTCTGCACATTGCCGGATTTGAAGCGTTGCAAAAAAGACGCTTGGGACTCGGGCCTTACTCCGACTGAATTCCCGTGCGCCATTTGAAACGCGCCTGAAT
>JAPKAW010000338.1 GCA_028825055.1 Flavobacteriales bacterium
AGAGTAATAAGTATAACCCCCAAAAAAACGAGTAATTATGAAAAAGCTCTTTTATACCTTGTTTGTTCTCGGGGGTCTCTCGATGATTAACCAAGAAGCAACGGCGCAAGTCTCTATGGAGCGCCAAGCGATTACCTCTGGTTATCACTCGGGAGAAGTTGACGCAATAGGAGACGTACTTGGAGAAATCGATGGAAGCATCGGCCAAGTATTCACCACGACGATTGGAGATGGAAACATCTTCTTGACTCAAGGTTTTCACCAGATGGCATTCCGCGAATGCCCTGGCGATGTGACCGGTGACAACGCAGTTGGAACCAATGACCTCCTCGCGATTTTGAGCCTCTATGGGGTTCAGGATCCAGTTGAGATTGCAAACTCCCCCAATGGAGGAGCTGAAGATCTCAATGAAGATGGGATTATTGGAACAGCCGACTTGTTGATTCTCCTCGCTTACTACGGTGAGTTGTGTAACTAACACCCAGAGCGACTATAAAGGAGGGCTCCCCATAATGGGGAGCCCTTTTTTTATGTCCAAGAATCAGAGTCAAACGGTATCGTTACTATGCTAGTAGCTAGCAGCAGCAGCTTTGCCGCGGCAAGGTTCACCCCTCACAACCCCTTCTAAGGCCTTTATAAAGGATTATTCTTGACTGTCCTCACCGCGTAGAAGCCGAAAGCGTCGGCGGGCCTCAACGGCGTGCAAACTACCGGGGAACTCAAACAAGAGTTGCTCATACAAGGGCAGGGCAGCTTCGGGTTCTTTGAACCACTCCTCTCGCAAGAAGGCGAGTTGGAATAAGGCATCGTCAGCCAAGATGTCGTCAAAATGGAGGTCTACAATTTCTTGTAAGAGCACCACTGCTGTATCCACTTGATTTTCGGCCAATGCCATTTCGGCTAGGTGCATCAGAACCTCGTCTTCCAGGGCATGACCTGGCCAAGTGGTTACGAGGGAGTCAAGCTTAACCCGCGCGTCGTCATACCGATGTTGGGAAGCCAGAAGATCAGCTTGCGCATACAGCCACATGGGTTCGACGATGGTGTCCATGGCGTAGTTGTCCGTGATCAACAGGGACAAATCAATAGCATCGTTGGAGATGAGTTTCGACGTGGATGCCTTCAGGGCGTCCAATTGGGATTGCGCCCAATCAAAGTCGCCGGCGAAATAGCTGATCCGGGCATTCCGGAATTTGGCTTCATGCCCCAACGGGTCGTCCTTGAAGTCGAGTTCCACCTGCGAGAATAGCAACGACGCATCCCAGATGGCATCCTGAAATACCAAAATATCACCCAGTTCTAGTTTACATAGGGCTGCGGTTCGGTCGTATAAACCAGGAATGGCCAAGACAGATCCCAAGCGTTCTGTGGCAGCGTCAGGGTCTTGCAGGTAAAAAGCTTCGACATGGGCCAATTCCTTTGCAAGCGTGGCCGTCTCCGTTCGGGTGCCTAAATCGCGCAACGTGGTGCGATATCGCACCGCCAATTGCGTAATGGCCTCCATTGGCGGCGGTGTGGCCTTGAGTAAGGGGTCCATGAGTACGCGAAGCGATTGACAACGGGCGGTAAAGAAGTAGGGATTGTCCGGGCCTTTGGAGGCGACAAACTGATAACACGCTGCTGCGGTTTGCATATCGCCATTTTTACTAGCCGTTTGGGCGAGTTCCACGAGCCGCTCTCCGGATTCTTTGTAGCGTAAATCCAAGGACTTGGCATGAATGAAGGCGCTTGCAAAATCCTTGTTCTGGTTGAAATACCACACGAGCATTTCCGGGAAGATATTGTCTTCAGGAAATTCGCGAGCGGCACCAAGAAGCTTGGTACGGAGCAACTCTCCCAATTCGGGATTGTCTTGAATCCTCAAATTGCGGTTAAAGCTGTTTTGGATGTTGCGGAGGTAAGTCGGCTTCAAATGAAGCAAGGCGACCG
>JAPKAW010000064.1 GCA_028825055.1 Flavobacteriales bacterium
TGAAGGTCACTATAAAGAAGAGAATGGTGATAAGTTGTGGATTCGCCATGTGAGGAAGGTACATCGAAACGTAACCTTGGGAAAGGATATTTCGTTTGTGAAATACTAATCTTTAAATAACCGCATCATGTCACGGTTTTTACAATGGACTTTGGGACTTTGCATTGCGTCTGCTCTGTTTGCGTCGTGTGCCACTAGTTATGAGGCTTGCTCGGCTTATTCAGAAGTAGAGGTCTGCGAATAACTCCAATCAAACGAAACGTTTTTGGTTACGTCACCGTGCAGTGACCGGGCAACCGGGCATGCGCGGGTTGCGCGTTCTAATATTTCTTGCTGCTTTTCTGTGACTCCTGGAATCCTGATTTCCAGTTTGATGTCTATGCAATCAATTCTTCTTGGGTTTGAGGCCATCGTCTTTGAGACTGAGGCTGTCATGTGTTCAATGGTATATCCCATGTCTTTGGCTTTGATCCCCATAATGGTCATGATGCAGCTAGCGAGTGCTGCGGAGACAAGATCTGTGGGTGAGAATGCTTGGCCGAGACCGTTATTGTCAATTGGAGCGTCAGTAATCACGTCCTGTCCAGACGCCATGTGCGTCATGGTTGTTCGCAGTGGTTCGTGATATGTCAGCTTGTAATGTGGAGGCGTGTGGTCCATTTAGAAGATGCTTGAAGTGAAGAGTTGCAAAGGTGCAATGCTTGGAGCTTCTTCCGAACTAACTTTGTCTTCTTATGCGCAGTTTTATCAACCTAACGCTTTGGAGCTGTCTTATTTTTATGGGCGGTGTTTCGGTTGGTCAAATGTGGTCTCAAGAAACGGTTGCCCCCATGGCCACAGGAGATGCCGCCGTGTATGGATCAGATGGAGCAGTGGTCATCCCATTGACAGATGAGCTGCAGTATGGCCTCACGATATACACGCAAGGAGGCGGTTTAACCCTTCGTCGGGGTTTTTATCAAGATGCCTATAGGATTCGATGGTGGGGAGCTGATTTGTTGCTTTTCAAGCATCCTAAGGAAGAGCGAATCACGAATCCCGTTTACGAAGATGGTCGGTCTTATGTATTCGGCAAGGTCAATGCGCTGCATCTCTTTCGTGTTTGGAGAGGGGGGCAAAAAGTGCACAACAAAAAGCTCCGAAAGGACGCTGTTCGATTCAGTAGCTTGTGGCGTTATGGAGTGACTTTGGGCTTGCTAAAGCCCGTTTATATGGAAATCGGCTATCCCGACATCCCGTATGACTACATCGCAACGGAGCGCTACGACCCTTCAATTCATTTTTCAAGTAACATCTTCGGCCAAGCCCAGTGGATGTATGGGTTGGACGAATTATCGGTCGTTCCTGGGATTCATTTGAGCTATGCCTTGGATTTTGAATATGGAACAGAACGCCATGTGCAGCGGACTTTAACCGCTGGTGTGGCCTTGGATGCCTTTATTTTAGAGCCGGAATTATTTGCTTCTTCTTTTGAACAGAATAGGCGAACATTTGTCACTTTGTTTGCGACCTTTGAACTGGGAAGCAATTGGACCCGCTGATTATGACTGCAAATTCATCCTCTTCTGAAAACGCTTTGAAAGGCCGTGTTCCTAAACCCAAGTGGTTGCGGGTAAAGCTGCCAACGGGTGAGCCTTACAAAAAGGTGCGCGAAATTGTTTCGGAGCATAAGCTGCACACTATTTGCGAGAGCGGCCATTGTCCCAATATGGGAGAATGTTGGGGCGCAGGGACGGCTACATTTATGATCTTGGGAAATATCTGTACACGGAGCTGCGGATTCTGCAATGTCTCCACAGGGAAACCTCTGGAAGCAGATGCCTTCGAACCGGGGCGAGTGGCACAGTCGGTCAAGCTAATGGGCGTCAAACACGCAGTCATCACGTCAGTGGATCGGGATGACATGCCCGATGGTGGTAGTGAAATATGGGCGCAAACCGTACGGGCAATTCGCCACCGGAGTCCTACAACCACATTGGAAACACTGATTCCTGATTTTGCAGGGAAATGGGAAAACCTGGATCGTGTCATCGAAGTGGCTCCAGAAATTGTTTCGCACAACCTCGAAACGGTTCGGCGTCTAACGAAGCATGTTCGCATCCAAGCCAAGTATGATCGAAGTCTTGAGGTGTTAAGGCGCTTGCGTCAAGCGGGAATGAAAACGAAATCGGGAATCATGCTGGGGCTCGGAGAAACGGTAGAAGAGGTGATCGAGGCCATGGATGACCTCCGCAGTGTTGACTGTCAGGTGCTGACGTTGGGTCAATACTTGCAGCCGACACCCAAACACCTTCCTATTTCTGAATTTATTCATCCGGATGTGTTTGCACACCTGAAGGAAGTGGGGCTTGAAAAGGGGTTCCGCTTTGTCGAAAGTGGTCCTTTGGTTCGGTCCAGCTACCACGCTGAAAAGCATCTGTTCTAATCGGTCATACGGTTGTTGATACTTGGAATAGTGCGTATGGCGGATGGTTTTAAGAATTCCATGCCCTTGCCCCACCGCGACAGGGTCAACAAGTCGCTACCAATGCTTTGAGAGCAGTCCCTTTGTTGTATCTTTCGATTCCTGAATGGATAAAACTGTAACCATGCAATTGAACAAGTTTTTTGCCGCCGGAGCGGTAGCGACCTTCGCTTTGTTGGGCTGGACGCTGTGTTTCTCACCAGCAGATTCGGCCACAATTTCTGAATCTGGAACATCCTCATACCTTCCGCGGACGGTGGATAATTTGGAGACATCGCCTGACGGTGCTTGGGAAATCCAGAAGTTGATGCGCGGCGACATCGAGACGGGTGAAATGAACGAGTCCGGCATGAACGGATTGCGGGATGAGGTCATCCGTATGGCTGCTCAACAGGCATCAAACGATCGCTCCACCGAGCATTATTGGAATGAAATGGGGCCTGACAACATCGGTGGGCGAACACGCGCCATTGCTGCGGTCATTCCAGAAGACGGAAGTGAAGAAACTGTTCTTTACGCAGGTTCCGTTTCGGGCGGCTTGTGGAAAAGCGATAACGGTGGAAATGACTGGAACCAAATGTTTGGTTTGGACAATACTGTGATTGGCTCATTGGCTGTCACTGGAAACGGCGATCTATACGTTGGCTCTGGGTCAATTTATGAAGGCGGATCCGGACAGGGTGGAAGTGAATTTCGTGGCCGAGGTATTTGGTGGTCCAATGACGGAGAGAACTTCTCCATGGTTGAAGGCACGGATCCAGGCCAGTTTGGATCAGGTGATTTTTCAGCGACGGATGCTTTAGTTGCTGACCCTGGAGACGATGATCGTGTATGGTTTGGAAGCAATGCTGGATACGGCTTCATTGAGAACGGTGTTTTGACAATGAGCCCAGGCAATATCAGTGGTCCTGTTTCAGACATGGCCATCGCTGCTGACGGATCGTATATGCTTGTGGGGATGACCAACTGCCGTGTCTACCGTAGTACAGATGCGGCTTTCACCGACTTCGTTTCGGTTTCCGGATCAAACAA
Source organism: Flavobacteriales bacterium (assembly GCA_028825055.1). Classification (GTDB taxonomy): domain Bacteria; phylum Bacteroidota; class Bacteroidia; order Flavobacteriales_D; family Sanyastnellaceae; genus UA16. Next base: position 3,497 of record JAPKAW010000064.1, read on the forward strand.
TGACGACACGGTGTTGCCTCAAAGTGGAAACGGTCGTTTGCGCGTAGCCATTTCCATTGATGATGCTAATAGTGCATTTGTTGTATTTGCAACAAGCGGTGGTTCGTTTGGTGGGTTGTATTACTCAGGCAACGCAGGACAAGAGGGAACTTGGAGTAATGTTTGGCCAAATGATATTGCCGAAGCAACACCACTTCCTAGAAACCAAGGTATTTATGATTTGGCTTTGGGAGTGCAACAAGGAAATCCTGAAATGGCTTACGTCGGCGGCATCGAATTGTGGCGCTCTGGTCCTAATCAACAAGCTGAATTGGCAGCGTATGCCTTTGATTTTGCAGGGACAGACTTTGACGTTCACGCTGACATTCATGACATCATGTTTACGCCAAGTGGCAACATGTACATCGTGGGTGACGGAGGGATTTATAAAAGCACAGATGGCGGCGATAGCTACAACGATATTAACCGGGACTTTGCGGTGACGCAGTTTTACGGTATGGACCACAGTGCGAACAGTGCAGTGTTGGGCGGTACCCAGGACAACGGTTCACTCTTAATTCCAGCCAATGGATATTTCTTGAGTGATCAAGAAGCTGTTGAAGTCAACGGAGGAGACGGATTCGATTGTGCCATTTCTCAGATTACGGAAGTTGAAGGCTACGCTTATGCATTCTATGCAGCGTCACAAAACGGAGGTCTTGTCCGAGGAACAGTAGGGCCAGGGGCTATTAATAACTACGGTAATTTCTACGATGAGAATATCGCTGAATTGATCAATGAGGAGGGAGAGATTGGGCAGTTTTATTCGGTTGTACGGCTTTATGAAAACACGGATGACCAGGACGCGCAAAGCGCGGTCATCTTGGTCAATCCATATGGTGAGACTGTTACGGATAGTACGTTCAGGCTTTCAACGGCAAACCAAAACCTCGATTTTGATTACACTTTGCCGGAAGGGGTGGAGTTGCCATTCTATGATGAATTGATTCGTCCGGACCGCATGTTAGATTACGCATTGGAAGAGGACCCTGACTATTTTTGGCTGGACCCGCAAGAGGCCTTTGCTCAGTTGGAGTGTGTAACGGATAGCTTGTTGGTTGGTCAAGAAGACGTTATTGCTGACATCACTCCTATTGTTGATTCGGTTTACGTCGAAGCGTGGGAAGAATGGATTTACAATACGGTTGGATACGACACAACGTATATGTCTGTTGACGTATTTGACGTAACAACGCTTTGTGATACGATGTACTTCCATCCAGGGGATACGATGACCAACATCCCGGGACGTTTGCAAGTCATTGATCCATACACTACGATTACGATCGCCGGTTTTAACGGAGGTAACGGTATTTGGATGACCCGCGATGGATTGAACTTCAATACGACGCCATCTTGGATTCGTTTGGATGATGCACCAGCGGGGACGGGAACGAAGGCTGTTGAGTTTACAGTGAATATTGAACCTGAAGCAGGCAATCATATGTTTGTAAGCGGTTGGGATGGTAAGCTGTATCGATTTGATGGCATGGAGTCAATCTATAGTCAAGAAGATGTTCCTGCCAATATGGGCAAGCAGATTCGGTCTGTTGGAGCTGCCATTACAGGCGTGTCTGTTGACCCGAACAATCCGAATCACGTTGTCATTTCTGTAGGCGGTTATGGTGCGATGAATTCTGGAAAAGTACAAGAAACGTTCAATGCATTGGATGATTCGCCATCATGGTCCAACATCTGGAATGTTTCGAATTTGGGAAGCATGCCATGCTATGATGTTATCATCGATGCCATGGATCCTTCAGGAGAAACGATTCTCGTGGGTACGGAGTACGGTGTGTTTGCAACGGATAACGGCGGTGATGACTGGATTATCTCGAATCAAAACATGGCGTCGACATCAAGTCAGATTACAGCGCCCGTGTTTGATCTCAAGCAACAGTGGCGTGGAGTGGCTCCTTGGATCAATCCTTCAAATCAAGGCGCAATCTATGCAGCGACTCACGGTCGTGGTATTTTCCGATCTGATTTGTTCCTCGGAACGGGTGATCCTTCGGAAGAAGCCGTAGCGGAAGCGCAAGTTCTTCAGGTCTATCCAAATCCGGTTACCGGTTCAACGGTGACGGTGCAGTCAGAAGTGATGCGCGGCGACTTCCAGATGCAGGTGTTTGACCTCACAGGACGACTGTCTGTGGATCAATCCATTCGAGCTTACATGGGCAATCCAATCACATTGGACGTCTCAGGCTTGGGCAACGGTACGTATATCGTACGTATGGCCAACGGTCAATTCCAACAAACTTCGAAGTTGTTGATTCGCCGCTAACAGGATTCTATCATAATTCAAAAGCCCCCACCAGAAATCTCTGGTGGGGGCTTTTTGTTTAGGGAAGGGTTGGACTCACTCGTGGCGATCGAGGAAGGCATTGCCGCCTTCTATCCGCGCTGAGGTAAAGTGATGGAGCCAATCTCCTATGTTGATGTAGCGCGCATCCTTTTTGCCAGGCCGCGGATGGCGGACCGTCAAATCAAGAGGGAGGTGTCTATGTCCAAAAAGAAAACAATCGATGTCTTGTGTCTTTAAGACTTCTTTGCAATAGTGCCAAAGCCATTCGCCTTCGGGACCGGTGTAAGTGTCTTCCTGTGGCCCTTGCGACGCTCTGCTATTGCGTGAGAAGTATGAGGCTAAAGGAATGCCCAAATCAGGGTGTACAAGACGGTAGGCGCCTTGCAGTACTTTGTTGGTGAAGACTTTCTTGAGGCGTTTGTAAGAGGCGTCCCCAGGGCCGAGGCCATCTCCATGGCCAATCATGCAACGCAATCCATCGTATTCTCGAACAATCGGTTCCCGGTGAACGGAAACACCTAGCTCATCTTCAAAATATCCAAATGTCCAGAGGTCGTGATTGCCAACGTGGAAATGCACGGGGATCCCGCTATCTGCAATATGAGCTATGGCTCCCAGGAGACGAACGGCTCCTTTGGGCACAGCATGCCGATAATCGAACCAAAAATCAAAGAGGTCACCGACCAAATGGATTTCAGTAGCGACTCCATTTTGAGCATGGCCTGTTCCTTGCGCAGCGTGTTCTAGCCATTGCACGAATTTTCGCTCTCGCACCAGGCTTTCTGCCCGGTTGGGAGCCCCTAAATGCAAATCAGAAGCGAGGTAGATGTGTTGCAAACGATGTCGTTATGGAAGCAGTTCTTGCAACTTAGCGACCAATGCGCCGCCGCGAAGATGTGTGGCGACTATGGTGCCCTCTTGGTCGATTAAAACGGCATGGGGGATGCTGCTGACGCCATAAGCTCTTGCTGCCTCGTTGCTCCATCCCTTAAGGTCACAGACGTGATTAGGCCATTCCAGTTGGTCTTGTGCTATGGCACCTTTCCATCGATCAAGGTCTTTGTCCAAGGAAACGGAGAAAATCTCGAACCCTTTTGATTTGTATTGCTGGTAGGCACGGACAACGGAAGGATTCTCCCTGCGACACGGTCCGCACCAAGAAGCCCAAAAATCGACGAGTACTACTTTCCCTCTGAGATCGCTCAATTTTAGCGGTTTCCCTGTGGGGTCATTCATCACAATGTCCGGAGCTTGATCACCAACGGTATACCGAGAATTCTTTTTTGCTCTGGGTTTGTTCGCTCCGTTTCCTTTTGGAATCGTTCGCGTTTTGGTGGTCGCTTGCATCTTGGCTTCTTCGCCTTGAATAACACTGCTCAAAACCTGGTGGTACGCACCACCACCCAAGTCAGACTTCGTAGACTTCAAGACTTCCTTGAAAACGATCATGTTGGGTCGGATATCGAGATGCTCGAGAGGCCCTAAACACGCAGGAGACCCTTCATGATTGTTTATGAAGCTCTTCGCCCATGCCTTTATCTCAGTTTGAATTTCAACGCTTTGGACAGAAAGAGCTTGCCTTCTTTGAGCGTTTTTCGCCTGTTGCATTCCGACACGCATCATGCTCATCCGATCTTGAAGCGGCATGGCTTTGGCGTAATACTCGGTTGCTTCTTGTGCGGCATCGAACCCCTGAATTTGAGCGTTTATAATGTACCCTGCATCCGGGATCGTCGCTTCAATATCCAAGCTCTTGGTGCTATCCATGATTACGACCAACGCCTTGGTCTTGCTGACCATGATTTGGTAAAAGTCCATAGGCAATGGCCTCTGGGGCTCAAGCTTAAACCGGCCTTCAGTATCAGAATAGGTGGCATCGATGGCGATGAATTGACCGCTTTTCCCATCCCTTCCAGCCATCCACTTTTTCAATTCCACTTCTACGTTCTGACCATTGGGGCCTAGTAACGTTCCCTCAATTGTGTTGCCGTTGTTCTCCGATTGGCATCCCCCTGTGATGAGGAGAATAAAGAAGACCGCAACGGTACCCATCCAATGTGCTGTCTGCCGAAATATAACCGTTTCCTTCATGGTGTAAATATCTTGAATTTTCCGCTCTCTTCGGAAAGCCTACTCGAGTGCTATGGAGTAGAGGTGTTATCGTGCTGCTTTATTTGACTTTTTAACCAATCTTGAAGCGGAGTCTGGGGAATCAATTGAGCTTCAATCGGCTCGTAACGAATGTCCAAGCCCTCAAGGTTCATCCCCTCGAGTCGCGTCGCATCTTTTTCGGTTGTCACAAGCGCCTGCAGTCGGTCGGAGTCCATGATCACGCGCCACCGCTTGATGTCCTTCTCTGAAAATGTTCCATGATCGGCAAAAGCCTCACGTCGGACGACCTGAAATCGCTCACTTAAGCGATCCATGAAACGCAGTGGTCTTGCGATACCGGCAACGGCGAGAATGCGCTCTCTTTGTGATGGAGAGGCGTCACTTGTGCCATTTTTGGCAGGAGTCCCTTGCGGAAACGAGAGGAGCGGCATGGGGTGCATGAAGGTTCCGAAGTGGATCCGATGCAGCGGCCATCCTGATTCTTGTAAAGCCGTTTCCAAAGCGCCTTCTGTGTGGTGTTCCAAGCGCGTCACTAGAGCCGCGTCGAAATGCCCCATCCTAGAAGGTAAATCCCGCAGCCGTCCTAGTGGCAGAAGTCTATCCTTTACCACGGGCTGTGTGGAGTCAAGAACCAGCATGGATATAGTGGGCCTCAGGGATCGATGTTGCAAGGCGTCGTCGCAAACCACCCATCTTAATTCCGGATTTTCTTGAAGCATCTGCTTGAGGCCTTTCAGTCGGTCTTCACAAACAGCGACGGCAACTTGGGGCATTTTTCGGCGCAACATAAGCGGCTCATCGCCGACATCAATGGGGTGGTCAAGAGCGTCGACCCAATGAAAGCCTTTAGATCTACGTCCATAACCTCTGCTTAAAATCCCAACGGCTCCCGGTCCAATAATTTGTTCCATTTCACGGACGAGCAGCTCAGTCAAGGGTGTTTTTCCGGTGCCGCCAACGGTGAGATTCCCTAAAACAACAGTAGGTAGCGCTCCTTGGGTAGAACGAAGCACGTTGAGATCGTACAAAAGATGACGCAAGCGCAGCACAAGTCCGTAGAGGAAGCTCCATGGCCAAAGGAGAGCAATGCGAATCATATGCTGAAATTACGGGTTATTCGTGTGCGCAATTACCTTTGGGCCATGCAAGTTGCTCAAAACACACGTGTTCAGTCTGTAATAGATGTGCTCGAACAATGGGCGCCACCGGTGCTTCAGGAGTCCTATGACAATTCGGGGCTGTTGGTAGGTGACCGTACTGCTTTAATCCAAAGCGTCTTGGTGTCATTGGATTGTACAGAAGCCGTTGTTGAGGAGGCCGCTCGCCGCGGCGCGGGTATGATTGTCTCGCATCATCCCATCGTATTTCAGGGGTTGAAACGTTTGACAGGAGCGAATCACGTGGAGCGCACAGTGATGGCGGCGATTCGACACGGGATTGCTTTGTATGCCATTCATACCAATTTGGACAACGTGGCCGATGGTGTGAATCAAAAACTAGCGACTGCGGTCGGTTGCATGCC
>JAPKAW010000065.1 GCA_028825055.1 Flavobacteriales bacterium
TAAGCAAGCCGGAAAGGATGCGAAAAGCTTTTTTCTCGCCGGACGATCGATGCCTTGGTGGCTCCTTGGAGTGAGCATGGTCGCGACAACCTTTTCAACGGATACGCCCAACCTGGTGACCGGACTTGTGCGAGAACAGGGGGTAAGTGGCAACTGGGGCTGGTGGGCTTTTCTCTTGACAGGTATGCTGACCGTCTTCGTCTATGCTCGTTTATGGAGGCGTTCCGGCGTGATGACGGACATTGAATTTTATGAGTTGCGCTATGGCGGAAAAGCCGCAGCGGTTTTGAGAGGGTTTCGGGCGCTCTATTTGGGTCTCGTTTTCAATGTCTTAGTGATGGGCACTGTCTCCTTAGCTGCCATCAAATTGGGGGGGATCCTCATGGGGTGGCCGGGCTGGTTGACCTTATTGATTACGGGTGTCATTACACTTTCGTACAGTGCTTTGGGCGGACTTCGTGCGGTCATCCTTACGGACTTTGTTCAGTTTATTTTGGCCATGGTTGGTTCGGTTTGGGCCTGCTGGTATTTGCTTGATCTGGAAATCATCGGAGGCTTGGCTGCTTTGTTGGAGCACCCTGATGTTTCGGTTAAAACCGCGATCCTTCCCGACATGAGCGACCCCTCAGCTTGGATGCCCGTCCTGCTTGTGCCGCTGGCTGTTCAATGGTGGGCGAGTTATTACCCGGGAGCGGAGCCTGGTGGTGGTGGATATATCGCCCAGCGGATGTTCAGTGCCAAAGACGAGTCGCATGCCGTCGGAGCCACATTGCTATTCAATGTTGCCCATTATGCCTTGCGGCCTTGGCCGTGGATTTTGATTGCATTGGCTTCTTTGGTGGTCTTTCCAACATTGGCTGATTTGCAGCAGGCTTTCCCCAACATACCTGCGGATAAAATTGGTCATGACTTGGCTTATCCTGCCATGCTTTCTCTGTTGCCTCCCGGTTTGTTGGGATTGGTCGCTGCGTCGCTGTTAGCGGCTTTTATGAGCACGATGTCTACCCAACTCAATTTGGGTGCGAGCTACCTCGTCAATGATTTTTGGGTTCGCTTTTTTCGACCTGATGCGACCGGCCCAGAGCAGGTTCGAGCGGGCCGGCTGGCGACTCTGGTCTCCCTGATTTTAGGAGGAGGCTTGGGCCTTTTGCTAACGGATGCAGGTCAGGCCTTCAACTTGCTTTTGTTGATTGGAGCAGGCACAGGAGGCTTGTTCATCTTGCGGTGGTTCTGGTGGCGCATTAGCGCATGGACGGAGCTGATAGCCATGTTCGGTTCATTGGTGGTGGCCGGGTACTTCACTTTTGTGCATGACCAATGGAGTTCGGTGGTTTTGGCTGATTACGAGAAACTCCTCTGGGGCACGCTGTTGACCACGTTGGTTTGGTTGGTTGGCACGTTGCTTACTCCAGCCGAATCGGATGACACTCTAAAACGATTCGTAGACAAAGTAAAGCCGGGTGGACCGGGGTGGCGAAAATGGTCACCTACAGATTCAGAAAACAAGGTGGTATGGTCTGTTCCTCGAGGCATGTTGTCCATGGCTTTGGCAAGTATTGGCGTGTATGCCGCGCTCTTTGCTACCGGATCGTGGTTGTATGATGAAATGCCGCGCTTTTGGGGATTGGCAGCAATTACCGTGATGTGTACTGTATTGCTGCTTCGCATCAACAAGACGCGAAAGTGAGAATTGCGGTATCGGCACCGGGGCGTATTTGTTTGTTTGGCGAGCATCAAGATTATTTTGGGTTGCCCGTCGTAGCAGCCGCTGTTGATGTAAGGTGTCACATTGAAAGTTCATCCCGAGAGGACCGCATGGTTCATGTGCAGTTGGAAGATCTTGGTACCACACTTTGTTTTGATTTGGATGATTTACCAGAGCCAGCTCCAAGGGCGTATTGGTTGTCAGCATTAAAAGTCGCTGATGCGGAAGGTTGGCTTCCCCAATCAGGTTGGAATGCATCCGTCAAGAGCACCATCCCGCAACAAGCGGGTGCGAGCAGTTCCACTGCGCTTGTAGTGGCTTGGTGCGCTTTAATTGCAGCGCGCTCAGGACGATCGGTAAACGCCGAATGGGTGGCGCGTGCTGCGCACCGTGCCGAAGTGGCCTATTTCAACGAGCCGGGCGGGCAAATGGATCACTTCGCTTGTGCGCTTGGCGGCGTTCATTGTTTTGCATTCGAACCGCATTTCGAAGCATTCATTATGCCGGTCCCGAGCGGCTCGTGGTTGTTGTTGGACTCCCTTCAACCCAAGGATACGTTGACCCTTTTGCATCGAGCCAAAGCGGAGCGCGTGCAGCTGTTGGAAGCTTGGAGTCACACGTGGCGATTGACCTCTTCAGCTGTACCGCCTCCATTTCCTGAGTTTTTTGATGCGAAACAACGCGCTTTGATGAAGGGCACCTTGGAGTTGCGGGACATTTCTGAAAGAGGTTCTGATGCACTCCGGTCACTTCCAACAGAACCGACGAGTTGGGGGCCGCTGCTTACGCAGCACCACCGCCTGCTGCGCGATGTGCTTCACGTGTCGACAGACCGCATTGAAGCAATCTTGAACGCGTCGGAAATGGCGGGCGCATGGGGCGGGAAAATAAACGGTTCAGGAGGAGGAGGGACGTGTTTTGTTGTTGGGCACAATGATGTTATCGATCATGTTCAGAAGGCCGCGGAGAATGCAGGTGCGCATGCAATCCCGATTGCTTTAGGTGGAATAGGTGTTGAAGTGTTTTATCAAGATTGAGTCTGCCCTTGTTTTGAATTGAAGGCTTTTACAGACCTTTAAGGCATGCGATGCGATCGAATCATCATACTGGCGGCAGGTCGGGCTTCACGGATGAAGTCCAGCGCGCAAGGGGAGTCTCCCGAAATTTCTGCAATGTGGCAAGAAGACGCTCGCACGCGACCAAAATCCATGATTCGGGTAGGACCAGCCGGCGAGCCTTTTTTACAATCCCTCCTCGAGGCCTCAGAAGCGGCGGGATTTACAGAAGCTACGTTGGTGGTCGCACCAAACGATGCGGTGACTGTGCCTTTTATAGCGTCTTGGAATCAACGGACAACAGGTCTGCGTATGCGCATTTGTTTGGTTGTGCAAGAAGAGGCCAAAGGAACCGGTCATGCGGTGCAAGTGGCTCTCGAAGGGGACCCCCTTCCTCAGGGATTGGGTTTTGTCCTCTGCAATGGAGATAACCTTCCTTCTGTGAAAGCGTTGTCAACGTTGCGTTGTCTTCCAGAAGGCCAGGCAATGCTTGCGTATCACATGGACCACTTGGACTTACCTGAAGAGCGCGTCAAAGCGTTTGCGCTTGTGGAGTCTTCGGCTGGTTGGCTTCAAAACATTGTTGAGAAGCCGAGTGATGCCGCATGGAAACAATGGCTTCGTGCGCAACCCCATCGGGGTGTTTCCATGAATTTATTTCGACTCGATCCAGCGGTATTGCTGCCCGAGATCGTTTCGTTGCAGCCACATCCAGAAAGAGGTGAAATAGAGTTGCCCGCGGCCATTTCAAATATGGTGCAGAAACAAATTGAGATAGCAGTGATCCCCGTTCAGGAGTCGATTATGGACTTAACGCGTTTAGGAGATGTTGAAAACGTATCAGAAGAACTTGGTGCAGCGCGAGATGCGTGGACATTGGAAGTCTGTGCCAGCAGCCCTGCAGACGTTCATGTTGCGGCGATGAACGGTGCACAAAGAGTTGAGCTCTGTTCCCATTGGGAATGTGGCGGCTTGACACCTTTGGAATCCGACATTCGAAGTGCTGTTCAAGAAGGGGTGCCCGTGTACGCGCTGATCCGACCTCGTGCAGGTCATTTCACCTACGATGAAGCTGAATGGAAGCGGATGAGCCATCAGATTGAAGCCTCGTTATCTGCGGGAGCGAGCCGCGTGGTAGTCGGTGCTTTGGATCGAAAGGGACGCTTTGAATTGGAGCGTATACGCCAGTGGGTGGATTTATTTGGCGGACATCGCTTGGTCATTCATCGCGCTCTTGATGCTTCAAACCATTGGGAAGCCGATGCGCAAGCTTTGCGCACGTTGGGTGTTTCTCGTATTCTTAGTAGCGGGGGCGAGGCGCAGGCATGGGATGGTCGGGACCGCATTCGTCAATTGATGGAATGGGGATTCGACGTCACGGTTGCGAGCGGCGTGAGGCCCGTTCAGAAGGAGGATTGGATGAAGCGCGGTGTACGCAGCTTTCATGCTTCATGTCGCGTCGAAGAATCTTTGCCCATTCGGCATTTTGATGGTGCAACATTCCCGGTTTCTTCTGAGCATGTGCGTGCTTGGTTTTAAGTCCTTACGCTACCGCCCTCCGTTTTTCGCAAGCAAGGATTCCCCTATTTTTGAGGCATGCGCTCATTCCTTCTTTTCGTCCTTACGATTGTTCTTGCATCCTCTTGTCAGCTTCCCAATGTAGAGCTTATGGGGTCAGCCGAGGGCCTGATTCCTTTGCCTGTTCTTCTCGAGGTTGATTCGACAGCTGCCGGATTGCAGGTGCCTTCAGCAACATGGAACTGGCAAGTTGACACGATTTGGAATGATCAATCGGTATTTTGGAAAACATGGTTGCCCGGTCAATCCGATGACCATGGAGCGCATTTGGTCGTAGAGAAAATCGAGGGGGCTCCTGCAGAGGGTTACCAACTTCGTATTGCGGCAACCGATGGGGTTTGGATCGGAGCTTCTGACGAAATTGGAGTGTTTCGAGCGCTGACAACTTTGCGCCAGTTGCTTCCGGTGGAGATGGAGCTGTTATCGGAAGGGCAGCGTTTTATTTTGCCAGCACTTGAAATTCATGATGCTCCTCGATTTGAGCACCGCGGCTTGCTGTTGGACTGTTGTCGCCATTTCATGGAGCCCGCTTTCGTCAAGCATATGATTGATCAACTTGCGCTACATAAGATGAATGTCCTTCACTGGCATTTGACTGAAGATCAAGGATGGCGAGTGCCGATAGAGGCGTATCCGAATCTTGAAAAAGTGGGTGCTTGGCGAGAGGAGAAGACCGGCGAGCAGCATGGGGGAGTGTATACCAAGGATGAAATTCGAGCAATCGTTTCTTATGCTGCCGAACGCTGTGTTACGGTCATTCCGGAAATTGAACTTCCTGGACACAGCCGCGCTGCCATTGCCGCTTATCCATGGCTGAGTTGTACGGGAGATTCCTTGCCCGTGCCAAATGACTGGGGTGTTTTTAAAGACATTTACTGTGCAGGTCAAGACACGACCTTTCGTTTTTTGGAAACTGTTTTAGATGAGGTCATGGAGCTGTTTCCCTCTGAATACATTCACATCGGAGGAGACGAAGCGCCAAAAGTCAGATGGGATGTGTGCCCAAAATGCCAGCGTCGCATGGAAGAAGAGGGTTTGCACGATAGCCATGAACTGCAGTCGTGGTTTATTTCTAAGATTGGAAGCTATCTCGAAGCACATGGTAGAAAACTCATCGGGTGGGATGAGATTTTGGAGGGTGGGCTTCCGGATGGTGCTACGGTACAATCTTGGCGTGGTATGGAGGGTGGGCTTGCAGCAGTTGCCGCGGGAAGAAATGCCATCATGTCCCCCACTTCCCACTGTTATTTTGACTACCCGCTGTCAGCGACGGATTTAGAAGAGGTGTATGCATTTGAGCCCGTACCGGAAAACCTGGAAGGCTCTGGTCGAATCTTAGGTGGAGAGTGCAACATGTGGACCGAACATGCCCCACAAGACATTGTGGAATCCAAAATATTTCCGCGCATGTTGGCCATGGCTGAAGTGCTCTGGAGTCCAAAGATTTCCAGAGATTTTGATGGCTTTAAAAGCCGAAAATCGCTGCATGATCAACGGCTAATTGCATGGGGAGTCGATAGTGGTTTGGAGAGCGATCCTTTGAATGCCACTTGGAATAAGGGAAGCGATGTCTTCGGCGTTGAAGTGCAGGTGGAAGCTGCGTTGGATCGGATCGAGGGTGATGTGGTTTTTATGCCACTATCATCTCCGTTGGACTCCTCTCGTTATGATTTAGGATCTCGAATTTTGGTCAAAGGAGAGGGGGTTTTGGAGGCGATATTGACGCGTGATGGACGACCATTGCGTGATGCCGTTCTGTTGCCTGTAGCGGGTCATATTGGCGTGCATAGCGCCGTATCTATTGGACATTCCTTGAGCCCTTATTACCCGGGAGGAGGTGAGGATGGTTTGGTCGATGGCCGACTCGGCAGCCTTGACTTTAGAGACGGATGTTGGCAAGCCACGCAATCGGAAAACATGTCCATTACGCTTGCTTTGCCACAGGAAATCCAGTTGGACTCTTTGAGTTTGCAATGTTATCGGTACCAGGACGCGTGGATCTTTTTACCGGAAACGCTGGTTGTAGGGTGGTCTATGGATGGTGTGAAATGGGATGAGTCACGGATTGATCTGCACACGTACTCTGGAAGCCATGTTCTAAGTCCGACAGATGCTCAGGACATCGTACGCATCGCGTGTGCAGTGGGTGCTTCCGCACGTTTTGTTCGCATGGAAGCGTTCAATCCAGGACCTTGTCCCGACTGGCATGACGCTGCATCGTCCCCTTCATGGATGTTCCTAGATGAATTGGTCCTTCACGGCCAATGAAGGCAAGGATTAGAGTGCACAAGGGAAGCCCCACACGGTAAGTAAACCAAGTAAGTCTCCGGTGTCAATCATGCCGTCAGAGTCGAGGTCAATGATGGGAGATGCTCCATTGCCTTCAAGGCCAGTCGTCTGTCCGTAATGGACCAATAGGATCAATAAATCGAACAGATTGCGTGCGCCATCGGCGTTGAAATCACCAAAACAAGGGCAGTCACTCAAGCCTGTGCAATCTGTCACGAGCAACGGGAAGGCGTGCATTTCAGCCAGAAGAAAAGCATCGACTCCGATGATTTCGCCCATCATACGTCCTGGGAAGTCATCTTGAGGAGGGTGGATTCCACCCCAGATTCGAGATAATGCACTTTGATCGGCGGCATCGCGATACGTTGCCCATTGCAATTCAATGTCGTGTGTTGGGCCATCTTCGAATACAAGGAACGAATTGGCCTCGGCTGTGAACGTCCCGATTCCCCCTGGAAAAAAGGGGTCGCCGGTCATCAATGTCAACACCTCTGCTGCCGCTCGACTAAACGTGGAATGTCCGCTAACGTATCCTGCAAAGGGAGGGGTTACGAATGTGGGACGCTGGTATGGCCACCATTCCTTCGCCCGTATCCAGCCAACGCCCGCTTGGTCAATAGCAGGTACGTCAATAGCGGTTGGCCCGCGCCAAGCTTTGAGCTTGATGTCATCAACAAACTCGTTGTTTTCCCCTCGTAAATTCACGCTGTCTTCAGCCGTAATCAAAGCCACATACCCCGGTACCAGGGGCAATCCAGCACCATTGTAATGGGGCAATTCCGGATCGCTGCACTGTCCTTGATCGGCCATCCAGCGCAACGCGGAAACGGGCCTCACGTAATCGTACCATCCTTTGCAACTCCAAGCTGCAATAGCCGCATCGTGCATGGCTCCGCCAAGAGAGAAATACGCCAGTATATCCCAATCAAGCAAAGACAACGTAGCGCCAGTTCCCCGCCATTTCCGTTCCAACTCCGGTTGGTCATTGACGTAATTGAGCAAGTCGAACCAGTGTCCAGGAGGCGTTTCTGAATCAGGTCCATCAGCCCAAAATTCAGCCAATACGCGAGTGAAATCGCCTCGTAACACAGGTTGAGGAGCATATGGTGCTTGCGTGGTCGGGTTCAGGGCGTGACCGAGGCCATTGGAACCTTCGGTTATTCCGCCTTCCTCAAAAACATAGTAGGAACGCGCCTCTTCCATGTTCAGAGGTAAGAACCCGTCTCGACCAAAAGCACCCGGACTGATATCCCAAATCACAGAGTCACTCGGGTCCAGATGGGAGGACCAAAGCGAAACCAAAAGATGGCCCCATTTGTAATCGGATTCGAGTTGGATTTCTTCATTTAAATCGATGAATGGCGGAGGGCCGGGGTCGTGGTAGACCGTGTAGTCACTGCCGAGCCTTTGGTAAACGCTGGTGTCGCTCGGATTCATCGCAAACGGGGTCACATCCCCCCACTCAGGACTGAGGAATTCAGGAGAAATATTGTTGCCCTCATTTCCAGATTGATCAATGAATTCAGCCAATTGGAGTGGCTGCCATCGGTTGGGGAAGAACAGGTTTGGATTGCCAGGGTCATCCATGACCAGGTTCCAATTGATGTGATTGTAGTACGTGTTTTGGTAGCTGAGTTCTTCATGGGAACCGTCCTGCATTCCATAGTTGATGTAATGCTCTGCTAAATAGTTTCCGAGCGCAGCGGCATCGATTGCGGGATCTCCTGTGTCGAAATCAGTGGAAACAAATGCCGTATCATACCCCAACGAAATCATCCGAGAATCGATGTGTACTTGGATTAAATGAGAGCGTGGAGCTTGTGCAAAGCGGTGCTTCATAAGCCGGTAAACGCCGTAGCTGATGGCGCTTTCACGTGCTTGAAGTCGCGCTTCGGCATTGAGCGGTTCGGCGAGCCCCTCAAATGGGCAAGCGTATCCGTCGATTGTGTCACCCAGGAGCCAAGGTTTTGGACTGATTGTGCTGGGCTCGCTAAAAGCACACCATGCGTCATACATCAGTGCTGAGCTATGCCACAGGTTGCGCGCATGGATTGTCGGACGCGCCCAATCATTGCGAATTCCGGTCAGCAGAGCTTCGTTCCAAATCCGGGCGATGCTATGTGTCTCCAATGTCGGAAACGAAACGATGGGAGTGCCGTCGCAATTGAGACCAGCTTCAGGATATGAGCAACTTTCGTCATCGACGACTGCACCCAATTGGTAGTTGCACGCGTGCGAGTCAGTACACCCCATAAAAAACCAAGGTTCCGCCCCCGGTTCTAAAATGTGGTACAGCGTATCAGCGTCGAGCGGCCCTTGTTGACTCACGATGCCGTTGGGCCAGCGAATGACCACCGAGTCCAAAGAAGTGGACTCACCTAAGCCAAAATGCACTTGAAAGGAACTCGATCCACTGTAACCTTGTCCGCAATGGACTTCGTCTGTGCGCACCTGGCCGTCAAAGTAGGCGGTGACTCGTGCACCGATGGCGTCTCGATTGGATACCGTCCCTTCCAGTCGAATGCGAGCAGCGTGCCCTGTGGCATTGAGGTTCTCCAACACGGTAAAGCCCGGCTGTACCGAAGATCCTGATGTGGCGATAGCGACGTCCAAATCGCCATCTCCATCCAAGTCGCCCTGTGCCATGCCGTAATCTTGATACGGATGTTCCAGGTCAGGAATGCCTGTACTGGTAATCTCAAACTCGAGCGCTCCCAGGCCTCGATACAACAGATTGGGATAGGCTGCGAAGGCATAGTCATTGACGACATACAGGTCTGTCTCTGAATCGTTGTCGTAATCAAACCATGCGCAGCCCCACGTCATTCCCGAGTCGTCGA
>JAPKAW010000066.1 GCA_028825055.1 Flavobacteriales bacterium
CAGAGATGATCGTATCCGGGGCATAAGGTAAGTATTGCTGGTAACGAATCACAGCGGCGTCCATTTTGCCCATCGCCTCATAGCAACGCGCAGTAAAGAAAAGGCCATTGGAATACGAGTCGTCTGCATCCATACAAGCCTCAAAACCAACAACTGCTCGATCATATGCTCCTTCCTCCATATCCAGCATAGCCAACTGCCATGTCGCTTCAACGTGACCTGGCTCAATCATCAATGCTTGGGAAAAACGCTCACGCGCTTTATCAAGTTGACCCGACTGAATTCCAAAGACTCCTAACCAAACCACTGCATCCACTTCCGGTTGCTCTTGCTCGGCCAGAGCACGCAACTCCAAAATACCTTCCATTGGATTGGCTCCAGAAACTTTTTCCACAGCAATCGCAACAGGATCATCCGATAAAGTCGCTTCAGTTGAAGCCACCTCGGTCATTACAGGCGACGCAGACTCAGGCTGCCGCGGCATCCAGAGCACAAACGCAATCAGCGCTGCACCAATAATGACTGTCACTATTTGCCCTGTCTTGTTGCGCATCAATTATTTGACTTTGACCTGTGTCTTAACATTTTCAACAAATTCCTTCGCTGGCTTGAAGGACGGGATGTTGTGAGCAGGTATCTGAATGGACTGCTTTGCTAAAATATTCCGTCCTGTTTTGGCGGCTCGTGTTTTTACAACAAAGCTCCCAAAACCACGGAGATAGACATTTTCACCCGACTCTAAACCATCACGTATCGAGCGCATAAATGCCTCAACTGTGGTTTGAACATCGTGCTTTTCCATCCCTGTTTGGTCAGCAATTCTGCCAACAATATCTGCTTTCGTCATCTTGCTTTACTACGTTTGTCTGTCTCAAAAAAAGAAACCCAAAGTTGTTTGGGGGTGCAAAAATACATCGAATGTCCTGAATACGAAACCTTCATGCATCCCAAAACAATATTTTCCGATCACGCGGTCCACACGATGCCAAGAAGAGAACTTCACGAGTGGTATTTGAAGCACGAACGACCCCTTCCATGGAGGGCAAATCCGCGCCCATATGAAACCTGGCTTTGCGAGGTGATTATGCAGCAAACACGAATCGATCAGGGGACTGCTTATTGGGAGAAATTCATGGCTCGATGGCCTGACTTCCGCTCTTTGGCCAATGCGACCGTTGATGAAGTTTTAAAAGAATGGCAAGGGCTCGGATATTACAGTAGAGCTCGAAATCTGCACAAAACAGCTCAAATCATTGACGCTGACTTCCCAGAAAGCCACCCAACAGAACTTGATGAATGGCAATCTATGCCGGGTATTGGGGCATATACTGCCGCGGCCATCTGCTCAATCTGCTTCGACACCCCTGTGGCGGCCATTGATGGAAATGTTTTGCGCGTACTAAGTCGCTTTTTGGCAATCCACGAGCCTATCGATAGACCATCGGGCAGAAAACCTCTGGAAGAATTCGCGAACGCTTGGGTCGATTCTGAAAACCCCGGAAGGCACAATCAAGCGATTATGGAGTTGGGCGCGCTGACTTGCACTCCACATGCTCCGGACTGTGAAAATTGCCCCTTGAGCAGTGCATGCGCGAGCAGGCACATGCCCCATGAAAAGGTGACCTTACCGCCTTTCAAACAAGGCAAAACAATAGTTTTAGACATCGCGTTGAACTTTCACATCATTGTTCACGGCAACCAAATCCTGATGCATAAGCGGCCTGACAATGGGGTTTGGGGAGGCCTCTGGGCCTTTCCGTCAGCAGAACTACCCTTTGACAAGCAATCGGAGCCATTCGATGTCCCCGAACCCTTGGAGAAGCAACTCATCGCAAGGGGACCCTGCGGCACACCGGTCAAACATCTACTGAGTCACCGGAGGCTGCACGTCCAATTTTGGCTTTGGAAAAGCCCTCTCAAAAACAAGTCCGGTTTGGGCGATTGGAAAACCTGGGAGGAAGCCGAGACACTCGCCCTCCCGCGGGTCCTCGAGCGCTCTTGGGAAGATGTGAAGAAATCAGCTTCTCAGAACGCATCTAAAACCACTGCTTGACGTAAATTTGATTCATGGCTGGAGTCAACAAAGTAATCTTGGTAGGCAACTTGGGTAAGGATCCTGAGATGCGCTACACACCAAATGGAGTTCCCGTTTGCTCATTTCCAATGGCAACGTCCGAATCCTACAAAGACCGAAATTCTGGAGAGCGTATTACGCAAACCGAATGGCACAACATTGTGATTTGGAGAGGCATGGCTGAAACAGCGGAAAAGTACCTTCATAAGGGGTCTCAAGTTTTTATTGAAGGCAAAATCAAAACCCGTTCATGGGAAGACCAGTCAGGACAAAAACGCTACACCACTGAGGTCATTGCTGATGTGATGCAATTGCTCGATCGTATTGGAACAGGAGGCGCTGGCGCCTCCGAGAACCAAGCATCCATGAAGACTGCTGATCAAAATCAAGCAGTGGAGAGTAATTCTCCAACCATGGCTCCTGAGAATGACGCAAGCGCCTTGACGACATCTGCTACAACGACTCAGGCGGCAAGCGCCCCTGAAGGCGACGCATCAGACCTGCCATTTTGAGGCCATTGATTGATTTGAAAACCCAACTGTGAGCGTCCTACTCTCGCTATTCCTTTCAATTGACTCGTGGGCACTTCAAGACTCTGTGCCCATTGGAGCGATCGCCGTCCTTCTTCTTTTAAGTGCCTTGATTTCTGGCTCTGAGGTAGCCTTTTTTAGCCTTTCTCCCGCCGACCTGCAAGACCTTGAAAACGCAAGAGACCAAGAGCAGTCAGTGAAAGCTCGAAGGGTCCTGGAGTTGCTAGAAAAGCCGGATTCTATTCGGGCACCTCGGCATTTATTGGCGACCATTTTGGTGTTAAACAACTTCATCAACATCGTCATTATTTTGATTTCGACGCTCGTCATGGAACGCTTTTTTCCTTCTTCCGAAATGGAAGAGTGGATGAAGTGGGCACTCCATATTGGCGCGGTTACTTTCTTGATTTTACTCTTCGGAGAAGTCATCCCTAAAGTCTATTCCTCAACAAACCGCATTCAATTTGCGCAATTCATGGCCGGGCCACTGATTATCGCCAAGAGCATACTGACCCCTGTTTGGAGACCACTCGTAAGGCTTGGGGGCTGGGTCAGCCGACGCGTTGAAGTTCCTTCCACAGACCTTTCAATGGAGGACCTTGAACAAGCCCTGCACCTCACCGATGATGACGACCGTTCAGATGAAGAGCAGCGGATTCTAGAAGGGATTGTTGCTCTAGGCAGTAAAGACGCCAAACAGGTCATGACCGCACGAACGGACATGGAGTCCATTTCAACCGATGATACATGGAATCAGTTGCGCGCGCAAATCATTGAATCGGGCTATTCCCGAATTCCTGTTTATGAAGGGTCGCAAGACGAAATCCAAGGAATATTGCATGTCAAAGACTTGCTACCCCACTTGAATGAACAGGAGTTGGATTGGCAAACCCACGTACGTCCGGCCTACTTCGTTCCTGAGAACAAGAAGATTGACGATTTGATGCGGGAGTTTCAAGAAAGACGGACCCACATCGCCATTGTTGTAGATGAATACGGCGGCACAAGCGGGGTGATTACACTCGAGGACATCATTGAAGAAATTGTTGGTGAAATTTCCGACGAGTTCGACGCCGAGGAGATTGCGTATTCTCGATTGGACGAGAGGACCTTCATCATCGAAGCGAAAACAGCGCTGATCGATGTCTACCGAATTCTTGATTTGGAAGACCAGCTATGGGAGGCGGCAAAAGGCGAAAGCGACACTTTGGGTGGGTTCATTACCGAACAAGCCGGACGGATTTTAAGGACGGGCGAATCCATCGTTTTTGAAAAGGTAGAACTGAAAGTTGATGCCGCAACACCCCGGAAATTGATGCGGATCAAGATTTCCTTGCCTGAAGATTTCGAGAGCGATGAATAAAATCGTAGGCCTTAATCGAATTGCTTTCTGGCTTCTAGGGGTCTTGTTCATAGGCTGCAGTGAGGACGCACTGCCAAGGCCTAGGGGTTATTTCAGAATCGAAACTCCGCCAGCATCTTACGCGCCATACATCCTTCCCTGTGGGCCACAGTTCGAAGTCCCATCCCACGCAAAAATTGAGTTGATCGCATTGGACTCCCCCGACCAAGCGTGCTGGTACAACCTCGCATTTCCCACTTTTTCGGCAAAATTGCATTGCACGTTGATTCGACTGCAAGACCCCGCTGACTTCATGGCACTGGTAGACGAAGCACATCAGATGGTCTTTAGCCATGAATCCAAAGCATCGGGAATTCAGACCCATTCATTCGATCTCCCAGAGAACCAGGTGAGCGGACTGGTTTTTGACTTGGAGGGACCGGTCGCCTCGCCCTTGCAGTTTTTTGCGTCCGACAGCACAAACTACTTTCTACGTGGGTCCCTGTATTTCCAGCACGTTCCAAATCCTGACAGCATCGGACCCGCATTGGATTATGTGCGACAAGACATTGTTCACATGATTGAAACTCTGCAATGGAAATGAAACGAGGACTTCATTGGATTCTTGACATTGGAAACACACGCACAAAACTGGCTGCATTTCAAGATGGTGAATTAACCGAAGTGTGGGTGGATGAGGAGGCAGAGCGCATTGCCAATACAGCCATTGAGACTTTGTCATTGCCATCCCGTATGCTAGTCGCTGCATCAGGAATGACTCCTGACTTTTGGTCAGATTGGAACAGCCGATGGGAGCAGACTCATCCCCATCCCGAAGCATTGATATTCCTGACTTCCATCATGAAGTTGGGATTCGACGTGCACTACGAAAGCATGGAGACCGTAGGGCTCGATCGGCTGGCTAACGCAGCCGCTGTCATTTTCATCGATGCCTCTGCCCATTGGATGGTAATTGACCTGGGCACATGCCTCACAGTGGATGCGGTAGAGAACCAGTCGTTCATAGGAGGTGCCATATCTCCTGGAATTGACCTGCGGTTGCGATCGATGTATGCCGGCACGCATTCCCTACCCTATCCAGAAAATTGGCGCGAACTCGGAAATGAAGGAGTCGCCATGCACATTGGCAATGACACCCTCTCCAGCTTACTTGCAGGATCCATTGGAGGAATCAACGCTGAAATTCACGGAAGAATCGCGGCGTTTAAGAAACATTGGCCCAAGATCCGCGTTGCGGTAACAGGCGGAGACGCTTCTTTCTTGGAAGTCGAAGATCCACGCCTCATTTTTGCCGACCCTAACCTCACTTGGAAAGGGTATCACCAAATTCTTCAAAGCGTTGAATAACGTTGACCATTCACTCGTCCTCCCTGCAGTATTTGCTCAAATTGGGTTGAGGTTAGGCGCAATCAAAAATGCCTCTTCGGCGCTGGTTATGCTCCTCATTTGTGTCCCCATGATTGGACAAAACGCGGAGTTCTCACCCTATTCTCGCTTTGGGTTTGGCTTGGTTGGTTCACTCCAGTCTCCTGTCCATGCTGGCATGGGAGGAATGGAATCCGTCCTTACGACGAGCTTTCAATTCAACCCTAACAATCCCGCATCCGCTTCCGCTTTAGGCCAAACGACATTCCAAAGCTCAGCAGTAACCACGCAACTGCAAATGCGCCAGGGAGATGAAGCCAAGGCAACGGCTCTTTTCGGTTCATCCGGGCCCTTGGGATTGGCCATCAAGAAACAAGGAGGGAAAAACACACTCATCTTAGGGGTCTCACCCTTTAGTAATTCTGGGTTTGCCATCTCACGCAATTCTGAATTGGAAGGCATCGGCAGCGTCGAAGAACGATACGACGGTGAGGGAGGCTTGAGTAAAGCGCACATTGGTTGGGCTAGGACCATCCGAAGTCGCGGATACGTTTCAGCAGGAGTATCTGACAGTGTTTTGATTCAGACCAATACATTGCATTTGGGCATTCAAACGCAATACCTGTTCGGGGCCGTAAGCCGCACATCGACGTTAAACGTAATTGACCCCACATTTTTAGACCACCGTTCAGTCATTGACATGCAGCACCGCTCCATTTCTCCTGACCTAGGCTTAATTTATAGTCACCTTTTGTATGCGCGCTATAACGATGACCTTTCATTTGAAAAGAGCGCTTCGTTTCGCATAGGCGGAAGATTTACTCCCCAGACAACCTTGTTTAGCGAGATTTCACACCTAGATGAAACAACGCAAAATCTAGGAGGCATCGACATCCCTTTGGATACAGCGCTTTACATCCCAACCGAAAGCGTTCAAGGCCAGATGCCACTATCTTGGAATCTCGGAGCATCCTTGATTTTTGATCATGCCAACGGAAGACATTTCGGGGCAGGCGTCGAATACACCGAAACCCAATGGGACCGTGTTGAGGAAGGTCTTCACTCGTCTCTTCGTCCAAATGGACTGAATTGGGTGCGATCGCGCACATTCCGTGCAGGCGCTGAATGGACTTTAGGCAATATCGAACTAAGACACCCAACATGGGGGAAAGCCAACTACCGCGTCGGAATCTCGTTCATCCAACAGCCTTACCAAATTGAAGGCTCTCAACTCGTGTCACGAACTGTTTCAGGTGGGTTCAGCTTGCCTTTAATCGGGAGCCGCTCTATGAGTCGTCTGCACTTCGGCATGGAACTTGGAGAGCGGTACACAGAAGACGCTGGGCTGAATGAAAATTTCACACGAATACACATCGGATTTTCGTTGATGCCGTTCTTCAAGAACAACTGGTTGAGAGAACGTTTGTATGATTGAACAGAGAAAGATGAGAAGCATGAAGAAGGAACTGATTTTTATGATCGCATTGCTCATTGCGATTCCCCAATTGACATTGGGCCAATCACGCTATGGAGATACCGAGGAACAGCAGCTGCTTTGCAGAGAGGCGCTGAGCGTTTATGTGAGCTACAAGAAGCAAAAGAATTATGACGAAGCGTACATCCAATGGTTGAAGGCCTGTGATGTTTGCCCCTCGACAGCTCGAGAAGGACTGTATTCTGATGGTATTCGATTCTTGAAAAATGAGATTAAAAAAGCGACGAGCACTGAAGATTCAGCACGCGTAGCCTCTCTCACCGATAGCATTTTTCTGCTCTATGACCAACGTATGGAGCTTTACCCAACGACCACCAAGCGTCCTAACAACCGGTGCTTTATTCTGGGATATAAGGCCTCTGATTTTTACAAGTTGAACAAGGATGACCCTGCTACCGCTAACGCGTGGTTTAAGGAGAGCATCGATTGCTTGAAAGAGCAAACGTCAGCCGCTGTTTTGAGTCTCTACTATGTGACTTCCTTTTATGCCATGAAGGCGATGGAAGGTGACTCTGCAAAACAAAAACTCGGTGAAATGCTTACGGAGTACTTGGTTTTGACCGACTACATCGAGTCGAACATCGCGAATGCGGTCGCTGCTGAAGACACAAAAGCTGCTACAGGCTTTCAAAAAGCCAAGAAGAATATTGATGAAGTGTTCATCGCCATTGCACAATGTGAAGACATGGTTCCAGTCCTGAGCGCAAAAATCGCCAGCGATTCGAGCAACATGGATTTGAAGCAAAAAGTACTCCGACTGTTGAATAAAAAGGCCTGCTCAGACAATGACCTGTATCTACCTGTCGCTGAAGCGGTTCACAATCAAGAACCAAGTCATCCTTCCGCGTTCGCGATTGGGACTGAGCAATCCAAAGTAGAGAACTTCACTGAAGCCCTGCGCTATATGGAGCAGGCCGTTGAGCTCTGCGCCGATTGCACTGAGATGGAAACATACTTGCTCAAAACAGGAAAGATTGCATCCTTCTTAGGGAAGACAGCTGCAGCTAGGAGTTATGCTCAAAAAGTACTCGACATTAATAGTGAAAGTGCAGATGCCCTGATGTTGATCGGTGACGCGATTGCCGGAGCTGCAACGAAATGTAACGACGGCGCCTTGGGAAGCCGTTTGGCATATTTGCGCGCCTGCGACTACTATCAGCGAGCTGTGAACAAAGGGGACGACGAAACTGCTGCGAAAGCACGAAAGAAATTAAGCGCCAACAGCAAACAATTTCCTAGTATGGAAGAGATTTTCGCAGTAGGCAAAAAAAGAGGAGACAAAATCCAAATCCCGACAATTTCGGGATGCCCTTGTTCTGGCGAAAGCACCGTCATCCGTGTACGCTAATCGATTTCTTCGATTTGGAATCGGGCACATCATGGTGCTTTTCTTCTTGATTAGTTGCTCCAATTCCGATGCGGAATTAACGGCATTTGCAGCGTCGGATGAAGCGCCGGTCCAGCAGATTGAAAACGGGCGTTTTCAGTATTCTGAAAAAGGTGAAATCATCCATGTATTAACAGCGCGTATCCTACGTCGTGTCGAAAAGGGCACGGCTGAAACTTCAGAGGATATTGTTGAGGTCCGGGATGGTTTTGAACTATTTATGGGAGGTGATGAGAACGACTACGAGGCGCACATGCAAGCACAAACAGGTTGGCTTGATGAGGAAAACCTTCGGCTTGTGGCAGAAGACAAGGTTGTTCTCCGCAACATTTCAGGTGATGTTCTCGAAACAGAATACCTGGTCTGGGCAGAAGATTCTGATCGCGTGTGGACCAATCGACCTGTTATGATCACGAGCAAAGACGGCATTCTCTATGGAGAGGGGCTTGAGTCAGACGCTCGTTTTGAAAACTATCGAATCCTTCATCCTTCAGGAGAAATCGTTTTAGAAGGCCTGGAAATCACTGCGCCGTGATCCCGTTTCGAAAAATATTTTAACTTTCTCCCAATGGATATCAATCGAGCAATTCAAGTCAGTAAAGCCGCGGAGAAATTTTGGATCTTGATTGTTGCCGCTTCAATAGGTGTCACCATCTGGTACATCGTTAATTATGGCTGGGAGCAGCAAAAGCAAACCCTGGTGCTTCCAGCAATAGCTATCTCATGGTATGCTTTTCGACGCTTTTTTCGCAAAAAACTGGAACGAGACCTCAAAAGTAAAAACTCGAATACGTGAAAACGAAACCCCGGTTAAAACTTTTGCGTAGGTTTGATGTAATCCCATTCCATGGATCCTGACCCCGCGAGTTCGTTCATCATCATTGGCATTTCCCTTTTGGCATCTGCCTTTTTTTCAGGAATGGAGATCGCCTTTGTTTCAGCAAATCGCTTGCAAATCGAATTGGATTCGAAGCA
>JAPKAW010000067.1 GCA_028825055.1 Flavobacteriales bacterium
CGCAAATTTGCATCGTGTCAAAAACGGTGGAGTGGAAGCCCGCGTGCAGGTATTCGTCTAATGTGGCATGAATGAAGCCTTTAAAACGGGATTTATGTTGCTCGTAAAGCCGCTGGTGCTCATCCCAAAGAGTGACTTCTCCGCATGTAATTGTGAAGCGGCTTTCGACCCGATTCTTGATTTTTCGATGTCGCTTTTTAATGGAATACTGATCCAAACCCAATCGGATGTTGACCACAGAAAAAACGTCGGCATCTACACACAATAAATCCATCTTGTAGAGCATCACCGAACCTCGAAACCAACCAGAAGCGAGGTACTGGTCGTAACGAGCGTGTGTGAGCTTTCGCGGAAAATGTGTTTGTACCAGCAAGTCTGAGTACTTAGTCTTTGGTGGCGTTGAGCAATTCTTTCATTCCGCCTACGCTACCCATCAGCCCGCTAGCCTCATACGGCATGAAGACTGTTTTACTTCCGACTCCGCCATCGCGTAAAACTTGTTCCAATGTCTCAATGTACCTGACGGCAATCAAGTACTGGGCCGGATCGGCTTTTGTGTCCGCAACCGCAATGGAGATGCGTCGAATGGCTTCGGCTTCAGCTTCGGCTATGGCTAATCGTGCCGTGGCTTCGCCTTCAGCCTCAAGAATACGGGCTTGTTTCTGGCCTTCGGCCTGATTGATTTCTGCGCCTTTTTGACCTTCGGCTTCCAAAATAGCCGCCCGCTTGGTGCCTTCGGCTTCAATGATTTGTCCACGACGTGTCCGTTCGGCTCGCATCTGCTTCTCCATGGCTTCCTTGATATCCACAGGAGGGTTGATGTCTTGCAGCTCGACTCGGTTGACCTTGACTCCCCATTTGTTGGTGGCCTCGTCAAGGATGGCACGCAGCTTCATGTTGATTGTATCCCGAGAGCTGAGGCATTCATCCAATTCCAATTCTCCGATAATATTTCGTAACGTCGTCTGTGTCAGCTTCTCAATAGCATTGGGAAGGTTGTTGATTTCATAAACGGCCTTGACAGGATCTACGATTTGAAAGTAAATCAAGGCATTGATCTCAGTGACCACATTGTCCTTCGTGATCACCCCTTGCTTGGGGAAATCAAAAACAGTTTCTCGCAAGTCTACACGCTCGCGCATTTTGTACTGGGTGATTTGACGACCGTCAGGAGTCTCGAGGGTCATGCGCCATGCGATATCACGGGGGCGGTCGATGATCGGGATGATGATGTTGATCCCGGCAGCCAAGGTGGCGCGGTATTTACCGAGGCGTTCGATAACCAAAGCTTCGCTTTGCCTAACAATGCGGACGCCTTTGACAATTATGACAGCAGCCAATAAGAAGAGTATAGTAGCTAAAATGATGGTAGCATTCATGGTGCGGTAGTTGATTGAATGATAAGTGTATTGCTTTCTACGCGGATGATTCGAACCATGGCACCAACGGGAGGTGGTGTGGCTCCTTGAGGGTCCAATTCAGAACGCCAATCGTCGCCGTCAATTTTACAACGACCGAGTCCGGTCTGGGGGTCAAATGCGACGGTGACGCGCGCCTTCTTATCAATAAGGGCCTCGACTCCGGTATTGAGTTCAGGTCCGGAGTATCCAAAGCGCAAGGCCAAGGGCCGAAGAAAGATAAAAGCAATCAGACTAGTTACAGCTGTAACGGTTAGTTGCAAAGCGAAACCAGCACCTAAGCTAGCAGCTATTGCACCGCCGAATGCGCCTACGCCCAAGCAGGCCAAAACGAATCCAGGCACGAATACTTCACAAATCAATAGCGCGAGTGCCGCTGCTATCCATAGTTGCCAGTTTTCCCATTCCATGGGTCGAAGTTAAAGCGGAAACGTTGCATATTGGACGTTATGAAAACGATGCAAGATTGGCTCGATGCCTATGGCGTTAGTCACCAAAACCCGATCAACAAGTTATTTCATTGGATTTGTGTGCCGACCATCTTTATTTCCTTGGTAGGACTGCTCTCGCGAATCCCTCTTCCAGAATTGTTTGGAGCAGGTTGGGCCCCCTACTTGCATGTCGGCACAGCCTTGCTTTTGGGAGGGTTGGTCTTTTTCATTCGTTTGAGTCCGGTCATGGCGTTGACCATGGCTGTAATCTCTGCGTGTTCATTGTACGGCGTGAAGCTGATCAATATTCAAACAGGCGACGCAGCGGGATGGTATTATTTCGCAGCATTTGCCGTGGCTTGGATCGGACAATTCATTGGCCACAAGATTGAAGGCGAAAAACCCAGCTTTTTTGATGACTTGAAATTTCTCATGATTGGCCCGGCCTGGTTGGCAGGCTTCGTCCTGCAGAAATCAGGTATTCGTTATTGAAGCTGTTCGAGCAGCGTGGCGTGAATTGCCATCGCCTGTGGAATGAGTAGATCCTGAGGACCGTTGTCAATCCGGTGCTGTGCGCAACCTTCTCTTTGTGCATCAGTCCACTGGTGCTCCATGCGCAGCGACGCTTTTTCTTGCGTCAATCCTGATCGCGTCATTGCGCGCTCCAGACGCAATGGTACGGGTGCAGAAACGGTGATCACTTGGTGACAGTCAAGGTGCGCCCCGCTTTCAAACAAAATGGCGGCTTCTCGAATCACATAGGGCGAATGAGAGAGGGATTGCATCCATGTTTTGAACGCATTCCGAATCAACGGGTGCACCCATTGGTTCAATGCGGCCAACCCTTCTGAATCCTGGAATACCCGTTCCCCTAGCAATGCGCGGTGAATGTCTACGCAATTTCCGGCTTCTATCACCGCGAGGTCTTGGCCAAACCTTTCCAAGACTTGATTCCGGAGATCCGCGTGCATGCGATATACGGTATGCCCTGCGATATCAGCGTCCCATCGAGGGATTCCGAGCGACTCAAAGATCTGTCCCACGGTCGTTTTTCCACTGCCGAGTCCTCCGGTCAGTCCGATAATCGGAACAACATTTGCTGTGCTTGTGGAAAAGTCCTCCATGGTACAAAGGTGAATGAAATGCTCGGAATCTCACCTTTGCTTCATGGGACATTTACTCGCACCTTCGATGCTGGCTTCTGATTTCGCGAATTTGCAACGCGACATGGAAATGATTAATGCCTCTGAGGCCGACTGGTTTCACTTGGATGTGATGGACGGGGTCTTTGTTCCCAACATCAGTTTTGGCATGCCCGTAATCGAAGCCATGGCCAAGCACGCTGCTAAACCATTGGATGTGCACTTGATGATCGTTGATCCAGATCGCTACCTCAAGACTTTTGCTGACTTGGGTGCCCGGGTCCTTACGGTTCATTTGGAGGCTTGTAATCACTTGCACCGCACGCTTTCAGCCATCCGCGATTTGGGAATGCTCGCCGGAGTCGCCGTCAATCCTCACACACCGGTAGAGGGCTTGTCCGATGTTTTGAATGACCTGGATCTGGTTTGCTTGATGTCGGTCAATCCCGGATTTGGTGGACAGAAGTTCATCCCAAAGACTCTCGACAAAACCCGCAAACTGCGCAATATGATGAACGAGGCAGGTTCCAATGCGCACATCGAAATTGACGGGGGAGTGGGATTGAACAATTGGAAGAGCTTGGTCGATGCTGGTGCCGATGTGTTGGTCGCCGGCTCGTCGACATTCAAGGCGGCAGACCCCCATGCGGCCATCCGCGAAATGAAGGGGTTGCGCTAAAGAGCGACAGGACGTCTTGTCCAGACCGCCAACAAATTTCACTAAGCCTTGTGGGTCAATGACTTACGGGGCTTTTTGGTACCCATGTGTTTACCAGCGTGCTTACATTTATGAACAAGGGGAGGGAGTTGTGACTCCTTTTTCCATTAGTCTCGAACAATGGCTTAGATTGGAAAGTGAATTTAGTTTCCTCAAAAACTCAATAATCTTGGAGCCTTATTAGATTTTCTGAAAAGAAATGAAGATTCCCCTTTAGACTTTTAGATCCTTTTCCTTAACAACGAATAATCGATGAAATATATTAATGTTTACTGGTGCTTGGTCTTATTTATTGCTAGCAGCACATTAACGGGTTGTGTGTCTTACTATTCCACGACTTCCCATGAATACATGTATCATGGCACCGATTTTCATGGCAATGGGGATTTTTTTTATGTTGCTTACGGGGTGTTCGGTTCCTCTAAGGCGATATATGATTATCAGCAGAGGGGAGATATAGAGAGAGGCCGGGTTGAGAGTGGATTGATTGCTGACGCAAAAGCAAATTTGAGATTTGGAAATGCTTTAGAACCTAATCAAGCTTACGCGAACCTAAGTGTTGATGTGATGAGGACGAAATCAGGCGTGCGAGGCGATGGGTATGTGAAAAAAATAGTAGTTGAAGCAGTTATTACGGCAGACATAATTGAATATGGTCAACCGCCCGCAGGCTATGGGTTGTCACCATCAGGGCAGATTGTATCAGACAAAAGCAAGCCGAACTATCAAAGTTTGAGGAGCAATAAGGTTTTTTCTGGCTCGCAAGCCGCGACAAGTATGCATTGCTCTGGAATCAGGCTGCGGGGAGAGTAAGTCTGGAGATCAACGGTTCTTGGCGCGCCGGCATTACAGAAGATGAAAATCATGGAATTTCTGAAGCTGAGATTTCAAAGCTCAAAGAAATGCTAGCTGAAAACCATGGACGATTTGGTGATCGTAACTGCCACCTCACTGTTATCGGTGATAAAAATCGAGTCGATCGATTTACGGATGCCCTGAGGTCATGCTTTCTCACAGATGACGAAATCGAGCTGTGGTTTGAAGGACATGAATTTGATGACCCATGGCCACAAAACATGGTGAAGCTTTCGAATTAGGACGAGTCAGGCATCAATCAATGAGAGGCGGGCACGTCCAGGACGTGGTCACTCGGCCAAGTTGGCCATGGCTTCTGAAGTATCTCCTGAAGTTCTTCATCGGCCAAAGCAACATATGATTTTTTCGAACGATGCAATTCAGACCTCTCGGGTTCATGAAATGAATCTGAATGCCCTAGCCACCTCAATAATGCGTTTACACTGGCCTCGCGCTTATGGACCAAGTCGGAAAAAGTGAGCACGGCATATGGAAGCCTATTCATCTCCACTAGTTGTTTCTGGAGGTTTCGGCGAAACCCTTCCAGAATTTCGTAAATAGGTCTGAGCGAGCGATTAAGAATCTACCGAAACTAAGTGAGGTTTATTGTTAATGAGTTGTTAAAAAGAGGAAATAATTTCTATGAAATATTTATTTTCCACGTCAAAAAAACAAAATTCATCGCTAAATTTGCGAATGAAGAATATGGTAATCCGGTTGCTTTTCGTTGGCTTCTTGCTCGTTTTTAGCTTTGAATCCTCATCGCAAGTATTAACGCAAGAGCAAATAAGCGAGGCGTCAGATTCAAAGTCTGTTTACCTCGATTTAAAGAGTCAAGGTGCAAACTTTTATGAGACCCAAGCAGCTTTCAATGCCTATTGGGAAAACAGAGAAGTGACGAAAGGACAAGGATACAAGCCCTTTCGACGCTGGGAGTCGTTCATGGAAGAGCGTGTTTATCCTTCTGGTGATATGTTTCCATCAAATGCGATAAATGAAGCTGGACGTCAAATGACTCAAGCGGCGTCATCAGACGACAACCCATATGCTTGGACCAATAAAGGACCCGAGGAGGAAATGGGAAATGGAAATGGAAGGATAAGCAAGGTACGTGTTGACGCAAGCAACCCTTCAACTTATTATGCTTGTGCTCCTGGAGGGGGGATATGGAGGTCTTTGAATTCCGGAGATTCTTGGGCAATTCTTGAAACGGACACCTTGCCAATAATCGGATTTTCAGATGTTGCCGTCAACGGAAATGTCATATACGCCGCTTCAGGCGATTACGATGCCGGGAACATGTATTCTCTTGGAATCCTAAAATCAACAGACGCAGGGGAAACATGGGAAATTTCATATAGCTCTGAAGATGGCTTATTTGCAGAGAATACAGGGAATGGAAGTAATCTCTGGGCGAGCGATGGCGGTGAGATAGAATTTACGATTTCAAGAATACTCATGTCGCCAAACGACGATAATAAAGTAGTCGCATCCACACAAAAGGGCATTATCTACACAACAGATGGAGGTGATAATTGGCAGTTTGGTGAAAAAACAGGAGGAGGCGCTTTTCAAGATGTTTTTCACGACATTCAATTTAAGCCAGGAAATCCGTCAATTGTGTATGCTTGCGGCAACGGTATCTTTTATCGAAGCACCAATTCTGGAGCCACCTGGACGCAGGTCGATATAGCTGACAGTGTAGCTGGGATGAACAGATGCGCTATCGCGGTGAGTGCTGATGAGCCTAGTTGGATTTATTTACTTGCGACAGACGGTGGCGGACTTCATGGCTTTTATAAAAGTGAGGATTCTGGATTGTCATGGAGCGAGGTGAATAATAGCGAAGACCCTGGTTACCCGAATGTTTTATCCGGAAATACCTACGATGGAACCGGCAGTGGGGGTCAGGGTAGCTACGACCTTTGCATGAATGTTGATCCATATAACGCTGATAGTGTTACGGTAGGAGGCGTAAACATTTATAACTCGCCAGATGGTGGTGAGACCTGGAATATCATTGCTCATTGGGTTGGGGGTGGTTGGGGTTATGACGCAGATAATTCATGGGATCTCGATAACGAATTCATGGAGATACCGGAAGTTCATGCAGACCAACACGGCTTAACCTACGCAGACGATGGAACTTTAATCATCGCAAACGATGGTGGTGTTTACACAAGCAGTGATGGGTTAAGTTTTGAGAACAAGTCTGAGGGGCTATTCATTGGTCAAATTTATCGTCTCAACGTTGCGCAAGATCAAGATGATTTGGTAGTATCAGGTCTTCAGGATTGCGGAACGCAAAAAATGGATGGATCTGCTCACCAGAGCGTTATGGGTGGCGATGGAATGGACAACTTCATAATGGGGCAGTCGAGTTTTCAGCAGGCAAACAACGGTTGGTTGGCATATACAGGCGTTCAGTATGGGGTATTTGATCGTAAAACTGCGGCTGGAAGTGAAAGTATCGCGGGATCTCAAGGCAGTGGGGTTAATGGTGCGGGCGCGTGGATCACTCCTCTGCGAGTGGATCCGGAAAATGAAGCCAATCTATACATTGCAAAGTCGCACGTTTATAAGTCTGAAAACTACGGTGACGATTGGCAGGAATTGGCGGGAGATGAATTTCCATCAAACCCATCTGGCATGGCCGTTTCATGGGCCAATCCGAATTATATATACCTCTCCGCATGGGAGCAACTTTGGAAAAGCACGAATGGAGGCGCCTCATTTACTCGGATAGGACAGGCAGCCCTGCCGAACAGGTACATTTCGGATTTGGAATTGGATCCAACTGACCCGGAGAGACTCTTCATTGCGTACTCGACTTTTTATGAAGACCACAAGGTTTATGAAACCGATGATGCCGGTGCGACCTTCACAAACATGTCTGAGGGTTTGCCTGATATTCCAATTGATTGCATTCACTACCGAATAGGCAGTTCAGACGACATATTTGCAGGCACAGATGTTGGGATCTATCGCTGGAATGGTGCGAGCTGGAGTGGTTTCAATTTAGGATTGCCCAACGTAATCGTCCAAGACCTTGAAATCATGGAGAGCTCCAACGTCCTGCATGCGGGCACTTATGGGAGAGGTCAATGGACGAAACAGTTATTGCCAATTTATGAGTTGGTTCTCGAGTTACAGACAGACCCATATTCTTGCACGGATGAACAAGCATGGACAATCACGGATTCTGGTGGAGACGTCGTGGCGTCCGGATCCGATTATGAGTGTTTGACTGAATATTCGATTGCTATACCCGCCTTAGAAGATGGATGCTACACGTTTGAAATCACAGACAGTTTTGGCGATGGGATGGCAGGCGAAGGTTTAGGAAGCGACGACAACGAAGGGAGCTATGCCATGGTATTGAATGGCGAGACACTTTTTTCTGGAACGGGCAACTTTGGAGATTTCGATTGTCAAACATGCTACAGCTCATCCCATGAGTTTTGCATAAACGGAGGTTGCATGGACGACGCGGCTTGCAATTTTGATGCAAGCGCAAATCTTGAGTTAGCATGTGACTTCACTTCTTGCGTCGGCTGCATGGATGACACAGCATGCAATTATGACGAATCTTACAGTACGGATGATCCCGCGTCATGTGAATTCACTTCTTGCGTCGGCTGCATGGATGAGTCAGCATGTAACTATGGCGCAGATTTCACCGTGAGTGATGAAGAATCGTGCGGCTACTTGGAGCTTTATCTCACAATCAATCCTGATAATTTCCCCGACGAAATTGGCTGGTCTTTGACCGCTGATGAAACCCTCGTCATCATAGCATCAGGTGCTTATCCGCTCGAAAACGGTAATTCTCAGACTTTATGCGCTGCTTTAGGTTGTTACACGTTCCTAATGACAGACAGTTATGGCGATGGGTTGGCAGGATATGGATCGGTTCCTGGGGATTATTCCATGTCATTGGATGGAAATGTTTTGTTTAGTGGTGGTGGCAATTATGGCTTTGAAGATTCAAATGCATTTTGTTTAACGGAAGGTTGCACGGACCCCGACGGTTGCAACTTTGATAGTGCAGCAAACATTAGTGCCGATTGCACTTTTGTAGACGGCATTTGTGAAACATGTTCAGGCGAGACCGATGGCACCGGCACAATCTTGGACAACAATAGCGATGGTGATGATGTTTGTGATGCTGATGAAATTCCTGGTTGTCAGGAGTCTTCGGCATGTAACTACAATTCCTCTTCTACCGATTCAGGCGTAAGCTGTGTTTTCCCAGTTGGCTGCGAGAGTTGCTCTGGAGCTACAGATGGCTCAGGTACGGTTTTGAATAATGATGCGGATGGAGATCAAATCTGCGACACCGATGAGGTCGTAGGTTGCACCAATCAGTTGGCCTGCGACTACGACGCAAGTGCCACAGACGAGGGATCATGCATTTTTGCAGACGGTATTTGCGAAACATGTTCAGGAGAGACCGATGGCTCCGGCACAATCTTGGACAACAATAGCGATG
>JAPKAW010000339.1 GCA_028825055.1 Flavobacteriales bacterium
TGGCTTGCCAAAAAGGATCTTTCGCAGAATTGGCCATCAACGTACTGCGCCAGTCATCCGTTACATTAACATCCCAGCCATCAGGCATCGGAACTGCTGGGTACGTTTGACCAACGATACTCGCATAATGATTCGCATCGGTAGCATGACATCCTGCACACTTACCGCTACCTGTAAACAAGCTATTGAGCGTGTCAGGAAGGCCTCCATAAGCCGAACGGAAGGTTGACGAATGATATGGATTCCCTTCAGCATGCAAACGATCAGGTCTCTGAGCACCGCTCATAAAGACCATGGCCCCAAAGGCAACTACCAAAATTGTCCAGACTAACGATTTCATGATTTCTTGCTGCCCCTAAAATACATCCCTTATGCCGAAAAGCCGATAAATGGAGCACTTGTGACACGATGCAGGGTCTGAATGCCCCAGCCGATTCAACACGAAATCACTGAATCACCAAATCTTTGATGATTTTTCGTCCAATGTGTTCGTTGATTCGCTCCAAAACTTTGGTTTTGTTCATCAAGAGCTCCTCCTTGAGTGGACCACTGTCCAGAGCAATCCACAATTGCCCTCCAGCTTTCAATCGGATGTATCGTGTTTGCCGATCGACCATATTTCCAAAACATGATTTCCACGCCAAGACGACATCCACCTCGTCGAGTTTACTCTGCATACGGTTGACCCGAATGAACTGTTCAATGGCGGCCTTGAGGGGTTTGGGATCCTGGGAACTCACGTGTCCAAGTTAGGGGCAGTCGTCGGCTCTCGCACAACAGCTTCTCCGTTTTTAACTTCAAACACTCTAACATCGGCTCCCGTAGAGGCAAACAACTCTGGAATACGGCCTAAATCCGTATCTGTAATAAAAACTTGACCAAAGGCCCCTGCGGTGACATGAGCCATCAACGCTTGCACCCGTTTCTCATCGATTTTATCAAAAATATCATCAAGCAATAAAATCGGCTGAACGCCCGTGGCCTCCTCGATGTGGGCACGCTGTGCCAAACGCAAAGCGATTAAAAACGATTTCTGCTGCCCTTGGGAACCGAACCGCTTCAATGGATGATCCGCCAATTCAAAACGAACATCATCCTTATGGATGCCAACCGTACTTCGACGCAACCTTCGATCGTCAGGTTGAGCGTTGATCAAGTTCTGTTTAAACGCACCTTCCTCCCCTTCCACCGCCGAGATATAGGACAAGCCCACCCGCTCCGCTCCGCTCGTGATTTCCTGATGCACCGATTGAAAGACAGGCATGAACTTGGTTAAGAAAACCTCCCTACGTCTTCGAATGGAGACAGCAAGCGGTACCAACTGCGCATCCCACGGTTCAAGCGCCGCTGCATCCCACGTTCGGTTTTCCGCAAAATACCGAAGCAACATATTGCGTTGATTCAGCGCTTTGTTGTAATCCATGACCTGCTGCAGGTAGGGTCGATCAAATTGAGAGATAACAGAATCGAGCCACTTTCGCCTGAAATCACTGCCCTCATGGACTAACGCAGCATCGTCGGGTGCAATCATGACGGCGGGAAACCGGCCAATGTGATCGGCCATGCGCTCGTAAGCCTTTTCATTGCGACGAAATACTTTTTTGACACCCCTTTCCACTCCACAACTCACCTCTTCACGTTGATCATGGCGCAAAAAACTGCCCTTAATCAACATATGAGTCTCGTCGTGCGTGATGTTTTGAGCATCAATTGGGTTGAAATAGCTCTTGGTGTGGCACAAATAATGCACAGCGTCCAAGACGTTGGTCTTCCCACTCCCATTGTCCCCTAGCAAACAATTGACTTGTTTTCCGAACACTAAGT
>JAPKAW010000340.1 GCA_028825055.1 Flavobacteriales bacterium
GCGGTGTTATCAAGAATCCTCGGGTCGAACGAAAAAGTCACTCGTACTGATTGAGGACATCGTGCCCCCCGTCTCGCAAGTATTTATTGCGCTGAAAAAGAGCAACATCGGATTCGACCATCTCCTTGCATAACTCTTCAAGCGTATAGGTCGCTTCCCAACCCAAGACTCTTTTGGCCTTCGAAGCATCTCCTACGAGTAGGTCCACTTCTGCAGGACGGAAATAGCGCGGGTCCACTTGAACCAGTACGTCTCCAGTTTCCTTGCAGATTCCTTGTTCATCGACACCTTTACCTTTCCATTCTAGCTTCTTTCCAACATGAGCAAACGCCATGTTGACGAAATCACGGATTGGCACCGTGCGGCCTGTTGCCAGCACGTAATCATCGGGGGTGTCCTGCTGCAGCATGCGCCACATGCCCTCCACATAATCTTTGGCGTGTCCCCAATCCCGTTTCGCATCCAAATTCCCCAAATACACACGGTCCAAGAGGCCCAAATGGATTTGAGCTACGGCCCGCGTGATTTTACGGGTCACGAAGGTTTCTCCGCGCAATGGGCTTTCGTGGTTGAACAAGATGCCATTGGAGGCGTGAATTCCGTATGATTCCCTGTAATTCTTGACAATCCAGAATCCGTACAATTTGGCGACTCCATAGGGGCTTCTCGGGTAGAAGGGAGTGGTTTCGCTCTGCGGTGTTTCTTGAGCCAAACCGTAGAGTTCTGAGGTCGATGCTTGGTAAAAACGACAGGTTTTCTCCATTTCCAAGATGCGCAGCGCTTCTAAGATGCGCAATGTGCCAATTCCATCGGCATTTGCAGTGTATTCCGGTGTGTCAAAACTCACGGCTACGTGGCTCATTGCCGCGAGGTTGTAGATTTCATCGGGCCGAACTTCTTTGATGATTCGGATCAAATTTGTTGAGTCTGTCAAGTCACCGTAGTACAGCTTCAAACGGATGCCCGAATCATGAGGGTCTTGATACAGGTGATCAATGCGGTCCGTATTTAAAAGAGAGGACCTTCGTTTGATACCATGTACCTCATAACCTTTTTCCAATAGCAATTCAGTCAAATAAGCTCCGTCTTGTCCGGTAATCCCTGTGATCAAGGCTTTTTTCATGATGCTGTTATTAGAAGATAAAACTACGAATTCACAGAGGCTTATTCAAGTCAGACCGATTTCCTGATTCTCAACCAAACGATGGTAGGTTCCATTGGCCGCCATTAAGTTTTCGTGGTTGCCCCATTCTTGGATTTTTCCATCTGCGATTACGGCAATATGATCTGCGCTGCGGATGGTGCTGAGACGGTGCGCGATGATGAGGCTACTGCGACCTTGCATCAGGACATCCAGCGCTTTTTGCACCTCCAATTCACTTGTGGAGTCAAGGGCGCTCGTTGCTTCGTCCAAGATTAAAATATCGGGATTGCGCAAAATTGCGCGAGCAATGGCGATGCGTTGTCGCTGTCCTCCAGAAAGTTGTACGCCACGTTCGCCTACCAACGTCCCAAAACCCTCAGGGAATGAATCAATGAATTCCTTGGCATTGGCTTTTTCAGCAGCGTCCATGATTTCAGCATCAGTAGCATCGGGCTTACCATAGGCGATGTTGCTGCGTATGTCGCCTCCGAACAGAATGACTTCTTGAGGAACAAAGGCCACGCGTTTTCGGTATGCCGTCAATGGAAATGAGCCCAGGGGTTGGCCATCGATTAGAATGTCCCCGCTCACGGGATCGTGGAAACGGAGTAAGAGGGAAGCGATGGTGGATTTTCCCGCCCCGGAAGGACCTACCAAAGCAATGCGTTCACCCGG
>JAPKAW010000068.1 GCA_028825055.1 Flavobacteriales bacterium
CGAAGCCGCCCCTTTCCACTTTTAAAAACGCGGTATTTAGGAATCTGCTTCTGCAAACAAACTCAACAGAGCGAGCAAATCCGTGATGCCAATTAAATCGTCTCCATCGGCATCGGGGTTCCAATCGTCAACATAATCCGTCTGCGCACTGAGGTTCAACCCCAAAGCAACAGCAAACAGTATGGTCAGTAGCTTCTTCATTATTCAGTGTCTTTGACGCAGCGGACGGATAAGCCCCAGGAGGCATCAAGCCCCATCAAATCCAAATTATCATGATTCGTGTCAAGACGTCGTGATGTTGTCGCACTTGACCAGTAAAAGGCCTTTTCTCCCAACCATGAGAATTCCCCGTCCCAATAAAGACTTCGATTGCCACTAGGAATAGCATTGAATCCACTTGAATTTGTGCCATCCCAAGGGATGTTGTCAGTTGAATTGGCCTTCAGGCTCGCACCAGATTGATTTGTAGGAAAATGATAATACAGCTCCATGAAATCTCCTTGGTGAGGAATGTTACTGTCCGATGGAACATGCCAACCAGCGGGGCAGAGCTCCCAGTTCTCTGCTGCCAATCGATTGTACAAAACTCCGTAGATGGAATAGTTGGAAGACGCTGCAGCTAGAGCGGTATCATTTCCGTCATATCCGTAAACATAAGCATGAGCTTGACCGTCATCCTCGAAACCAATGTCAGGGGGGCTGACAGCTGGCAAGTGACGACAATTCTCCGCGAACCAGCACTGCTCGCCAATCAGAACCGTGGGGTAATCGTAGCCGTGATAATTCATCGGGTCGCCGCAAGTGAATTCGCTTGTTTCAGGTTCCTCACACATCGTTCCAAAGGATGAAAGCAACTGCATCAAGTCGTTGATTCCAATGACGCCGTCGCCGTCCAGATCTTCTTGGCATGTAAGTATGGGTAGGCATTGGTTTACCGTCTCGTCCCAATACGTTCCAGGTCCGCAGGCGAGTGGATTAAGGATGGTCTCGCAAGGAATTGATTCACATGTTTGTTCAAGAGGATTCCAATCCGTTCCCTCACCACAACACCCAGGTCCAGGACAAC
This sequence comes from Flavobacteriales bacterium, assembly GCA_028825055.1. Taxonomy (GTDB): domain Bacteria; phylum Bacteroidota; class Bacteroidia; order Flavobacteriales_D; family Sanyastnellaceae; genus UA16. The sequence continues at coordinate 1,067 of JAPKAW010000068.1, forward strand.
ACGTGTAAGCGCACTCCTCACCTTCACATTCGGCCAGTGCATTGTAATTGCATGCTTCCGAATCCATACAGCCGGAAGGAATACAGCTGCCGTCGTTACTCGGCGCCTCGGCGTCGTAATTGCAGGCTGTTGAGTCGGTGCAGCCTAGGACGGGTGGCTCAGCGTTGTACAGAGCGAGGATCTCTTCTTCTGTCAGGGCGCGATTCCAGACGCCTACGTCATCGAGCTGGCCATGAAAATTGTATCCCAACGCTTCTCCATCGGGAGAAGGCCCGCCACCAATGAAAAAATTGCGATTTGAAGTATTTACACTTCCCAGTGTAGGTCCATTTGAGGCGATGGTGCCATCGATGTATAATAGAGAGCCTAAGGAATCAGATGAAAGCACGCAGTGATGCCAAGCATTCGCTTGCAATGTTGATAGAGAAATCCCAAAAACGCTTTGGCATCCATGTTGACTGTGAGCCAAACTATTTCCAATGTTGCACTGTACAGAGTTACTGTAAAGTAATGTGCTTGTGCCTGAAGTGCCTCCTCCATATCCGATAAGCCAATTTTCAGGGGAGTCCAATGGCATGTTAAACCAAAAGGAGAGTGTCCGATCTGTCACGGGGAAGAGGTCGGCAGGGCCTTGAATAAAGTCCTCGTCATCAATAAATGACATTGCTCTGCCCTCTTGTTGAAAACGATTTGCAGCCGGCTCGGCAGCGGCATAGTCCGGTTGAATGTTAAAGGGGCCGAAGTCCGTCGCATCGCCGTCGAGTGGATACCAGACCACCAACCCATCGGAAAGCACGTAATCAGGCAAGTTTTGGGAAGTCGCGGATAGGCAAACAGCGCACAGGGCCATGCACAAAGTCAAGAGTTTGGCTTGCATCACAGTCAATTTGGTTATAGCTAATATAAACCATTATCAACCAATGGCCTACAATGGGCATTACAGCGCAACCAAACCGCACCCGAGTTCCTTAGGGAAATAGTTTGGTGTGGTTTTTTAGTAGTACCCATACCCAGGTCGTGAATGACGGACTCCACCACGCGGATCATTCACATCGCCTTTGAAGTGAGGAATGACATGGCAGTGAAAATGCATCACAGTTTGTCCAGACCGTGTTGCCGAAAAAGAAATTACTCAACTTATAAATTAAAGTAAGGAGCAAGGACCGGTATCCCTAGACCGTCAAAGTCACTCAGGACACGCTACACTAAAGTCTGCGAGGAACCAGAGAAGATCAGGAATGTTGGTGACTCCGTCTGAATTGATGTCGGTGGGACAGTCATCAAGCTCAACACACACCTGAGCAATGGAGTCCCAGGCGGTTCCGAAACCGCAACTCGAGCTGTTGATAAAGCAATCAAAGAAACAAGAGCCGTCATCAATCAAGGCTTCTGGCTCAAAATTACACGCTTCTAAATAGGTGCAGCCTTGGCACGAACCTCCCAAATTAGGACAAGGGTTGAGGGCCGCGGCCTCGCCTTCTATGAGCGTGTAAAGCTGGTTCACATCTAAACCATTCCAAGTTTCGGAGGTTCCCGTGGGCCACTTGACCACCACAGAATCGATGGAAGTAACCTCTGCGAGTCCAAAGTGTAAAGCCGATTCAGATTGTGACAGGTAGTCTTCGCCGAGGGCAGTATACGTGCGGAAAGGGGATGCGGGATGGTCACAATAAACAGCGACCCATGAGCCTACAGCCTGGCTATTCGAAACGATGCCTTGTAGCTCTATTTCAACCCAATGATTGGTGTTCATCGTGATGTTTTCCCACATTCGGATCTTGTGATTTCCTAGATTGTGAACGGCAAAATCGATGCGCCCATCGCGGTTCCAGTCGGCTGAAGCGACGGTGTGGGCGTTAGTGAAATCTTCTGGAAAGATGTCCGTAGAGGGAATGAAGAAGGAGAACCCGTTGTCTGCACCACCATTTTCAAAGAAATGATTCAACTGATAAGGCTGGGCGGGGAAGTGCTCGGCTACAAATGCATCCAGATCCGTGTCGTTGTCATAATCCATAAAACGCGCACCCCAAGTCCAGGACTCGGCCAATAGGGATCCGAAATGTGTATTCATGATGTTTTCGAACTGAGCCGACTCGGGATTGTAGGTCAACAACACGTCGGGTCCCTGGGGTGTGTTGGTGATGAAGAAGTCCCGCCAGCCGTCTTGGTTGATGTCGCCCTCGGTCAAAGTCATCGCGTCCAGAACCAAATCAAAGCCACTTGCAACTGAGAAGTCCTCAAAAGACCCATTGCCGTCATTGTGATAATAGGCATTGGGATTCCATTTGTCGTTGGCTACAAGCAAATCGGGCCATCCGTCGAGATCCACATCGTGGAAGAGCGTGGCAAGGGTCAATTGGATGCCATTGTCGAGCCCAGTCTCTTCGGTCACATCTGTGAAAAGAAACCCGCCTTCATTCCGAAACATTTTGTTGGTGACAGCGGGCCATTCTTCCGAAGTCCCAGTGTTCCAAACATCCCACAACGTCGAATCTTGGGGGAGTCCCAATTCGTTTAGTTCGTCCACGTGATAGGCTCCTAAATACACATCGAGATCACCATCGCGGTCGTAGTCTGACCAACTGGCACATGAAGCAAGAGGCATGAACAGAGGCAGGTTACTCTCGCTGCTTCGGTCGGTCCAAAGTCCTTCATCGGTTTGCTCCAATAAGATCAATGGAGCCGCTTCTTGTGTGATGAAAAGATCCAAGTCGCCATCATCATCGATATCCACCCATTGGATGCTTTTGCCCTCACCGGAGCAGAAAGGAGACAACTCGCTCTGGAGAAATTGCCCGTCTGATTGCGTGTAGACGATGGTTGGCCCATTTTCTCGGCATGCAGTCACATCGGGCCAGCCATCTCGATTCCAATCGGCCAACGACAATCCGGACCCCCACTGACCGAAAGGGTTGGTGTAGACCATGTTTTGTTCAGGCGCAATGTTGACGAATCCTTGAGCGATAAGAGCCGTTGTGGGAATAAGAATCATCCACCCAATCATCATGACTGCAATCCATGGCCTAAGCAAATCAAAAGAGAATTGCAGTTGTATTCTTAAGAAAGCGTGCCGAAAAAATGGGCTCACAGGATGTTGTTTTCACACTGCTAGCATTTTAGCGGGCAGAGAATCCAAGATAGCGCAATTGTTGCAGAGTGCAAGGCAACTGTCTAAGGTGAAGTGCTTAGGCTTCGATTTCGGCCGTTAGGTCTGCACTCAACAATTTGCTGCACTTGGGCTCGAGATCATCATATGCACCTGACATCACAGTACATTTCCCTTTGAAGTGAACCAAAAGAGCACATTGTTCAGCTTGAGTTGCTTCGTGGCCGCAAACTGAGACGAGCATTTCAATCACATGATCAAATGAGTTGTGCTCATCATTGTAAAGCACCAACTGCCAACCATCCGCGGTGGCCTCGTCCAAAAGGGTTTCTTCTGCAACTTCAGTCTCTACCGCGCAAGTTGACAACACATGTGTTGAAGCAACACTTGAGTCGGCGCTTGCCATTGAAAAGAAGCATTTTGCAGTCATCACTTTGCAAAAATAGAAAATATAAAAGCATCCTCTAGTACATCAACAGAACATTTCGCTCTTCTATGGGTTTTTTTAGCATGCGCAAATCAAAAGTTCTTCTGATGCATCAACCCTCTCCTCATGGATTGGTGCCGTTTTTGGAGCGAGCTGGATACGCGGTTCATTTAGCAGAAAAGCCTGAAGATGCTGCTATCTCACTTTTAGAGCACGAGCCTGAAGTGGTAATTTGGGATGTCAATCTGAACAGGATGTTGGAATGGAGTCGTTTGCACACGATGCTCAAGAGTCGGACACCTTTAGTTTCTGTTAACCGATTGAAAAGTTGGAATGATTCCGAAGACGAACCGTTAGGGGGGCACGCGGTTTCAAAATCCATCGGGTTGCCTCATGTTTCCAGCCCCAATGTGGGTGAAGCGTTAGATCGATCTTCACGCTCGGACGTGGCCATTGACAATCCGGATGCTCTATTGGGAAGATTGTCTCAACTTCTGTCAAAGTCCAAAGGCGATATCCGTCATTTTTACACCAAGGTTGGAAACAAACTGCGTCGCATTGAGTTGGCTGACATTCGATTTATTCAAGTGGAAGGAAAGTACAGCACCATTCATTTAGAGAATCGGAATTACCACATCAAAAGTTCGCTTAACGATATGCTGCACTTACTTTCTTCAGACGAATTCGTGCGGGTCTCACGCAATAATGTGGTGAATTTGGAATTCATTGAGCACATCGATGTTTTTCAAAGTACCGTGCGCATCGGAAACGTCGATGTTCCAATCAGTCGCACATACAAAGAGAACCTCATGCGCTTTGTTCAAATGATGTGATGAAGGGAGGGCGTGATTATCTGATGATGATCCATCGAACCTGAAGCTTGCGGTTTAACTTTGTGGTATGTCAAATCAGGATGCTGTTGATGGGGACGAGTCTAAAAAGCCGTTGAACTTCATTGAGCAAAAAATCGAGTTGGATATTGCTAGCGGTAAAAATGGTGGACGAATTCTAACACGGTTTCCACCAGAGCCCAATGGCTATTTGCACATCGGGCACGCCAAAGCGATTTGCGTAAGTTTTGGTTTGGCTGAGAAATATGGTGGAATCACCAATCTGCGCTTCGACGATACCAATCCTGAAAAAGAAAGTGTAGAATACGTGGATGCCATTCGGCGTGATCTCACCTGGCTTGGATTCGATTGGAAAGGCGGAGAGTTCTACACGAGTGACTATTTTGGAAAACTCTATGCTTTTGCCCTTCAATTGATTGATCAAGGCCAAGCATATGTGGATGGTCAGTCTGCTGAGGAAATGGCAAGCCAGAAAGGGGCTCCAGGAACTCCCGGTACATCGAGTCCACACCGGGACCGTGCCCTCGAAGAGAATCGTCAGTTGTTTGAAGAAATGAAAGCTGGAAAGCATGCCGACGGAAGCTATGTGTTGCGCGCGCGCATCGACATGTCCAACGACAACATGTTGTTGCGGGACCCAGTAATTTATCGCATCAAATTCATCGACCACCACCGCACTGGAAAGGATTGGGTTATTTATCCGATGTACGATTTTGCTCATGGACAATCCGATTCCATCGAAGGCATTACGCACAGCTTATGTTCTTTGGAGTTTGAGAATCACCGCCCTTTGTACAACTGGTTCATTGAGTCACTCGGTATTTTTCCGAGCGAACAAACTGAATTCGCTCGATTGAACTTGAATTACACCATCATGTCTAAGCGAAAATTGCTTCGCTTGGTCGAAGACAATGCTGTGGACGGGTGGGATGACCCTAGAATGCCAACAATTAGTGGGTTGCGTCGACGGGGATATACGCCAGAGGCGATTCGTGAATTTGCGGATCGTGTTGGTGTTGCCAAACGAAACAACACCATAGATGTGAGCTTGTTGGAGTGGGCGCTACGTGATGACTTGAATCGTCGTGCTCCTCGCGTTATGGCGGTGTTGAATCCCATCAAGTTGGTTGTTTTGAATGTTCCCTCTGGAGAGGTGGAATGGCTTCAAACAGACAATAATCCAGAGGATCCCGAGGCGGGGTCGAGGACGTTGCCGTTTGGACGTGAGTTGTGGATGGAAGCCGATGATTTTAAAGTGGATGTAAACAAGAAGTGGTTCCGACTGGCTCCTGGACGAACTGTTCGTCTGAAGTCGGCATACATTGTTGAATATGTTGATCACATTGAAGATGATCAAGGCCAGGTGTTGGAGGTGCATGTAAACCGTGTGGCCAATAGCAAGAGCGGCGAAGACACGTCGGGTGTCAAAGCCAAGGGAACGTTGCATTGGGTTGCAGCATCGCATTCCATCGAATCTGAGGTCCGTTTGTACGATCGGTTGTTTATGAGTGCCGATCCAGAAGGAGGGGAGGACACGAATTTCATGAACAACTTGAACCCTGATAGCTTGCAGATCTTGTCTGGATGCCAGTTAGAACCAAGCTTAAGTGAAGCATCTATAGGTGTTGTCTATCAGTTCACTAGATTGGGGTATTTTACTGTAGATTCAAAATACTCTAAACAAGAAAAACTCGTATTCAATCGTGCTGTCACGCTTAAAGACGGTTGGAAGGGGTAATCAGCCTTTGATCGTTACGAGTCCCATGTCAGCTGCGATGTGGTGCATAAGCTTTCTCGCAGCTCCAATTTCATTGGGGATGTCTCCCTCTAAGATGGCTTCCTTGATAGCGTTCTTTATGATGCCAATTGGTTTGCTCGGAGGAATACCAAACGTCTGCATGATCTCTTCTCCGGTCACGGGCGGCTGGAAATTTCGCAATTGATCGTTTTCCTCGACCTCCCTTAATTGCTGGATCACAACCTCATAGTTGGCCAGGTAACGCTTAACGCGTGCTTCGTTCTTAGAAGTAATGTCTGCCTTGCACAAAATCATGAGTTGGTCGATATCATCACCGGCATCGAATAACAGTCTGCGTATGGCGCTATCTGTGATTTGATTTTTGGTCAGCGCAATGGGCCTTAAATGAAGAAGTACCATCTTCTGAACAAACTTCATTTTGCCATCCAATGGCAATTTGAGCCGTTTGAAAATCTTGGGCACCATGCGCGCACCTCGATCTTCATGTCCATGAAACGTCCAGCCGTGTCCTTTTTGAAATCGTTTTGTGGCCGGTTTAGCAATGTCATGCAATATTGCGGCCCAACGTAGCCATAGGCTGCCTGATTGATCAGCTACGTTATCAAGCACCTCCAATGTGTGGTAGAAGTTGTCCTTGTGTCCCACATTATCTCGCCATTCTACACCCTTCAAAGCTGTCATCTCAGGAAAAAACTGCTCGAGCAACCCGCACTGATCTAACAGTTTGAAACCAATCGAAGGTTGATCGCTCTGAATGATTTTATGAAGTTCTGTGTGGATGCGTTCGTTCGAAATGATCTCCAATCGAGAAGCATTCCGCTTGATTGAGGCGAGGTTTTCTGATGTGATTTGAAATCCAAGTTGGGTAGCAAATCGTGCGGCTCGTAACATGCGCAAGGGATCGTCGCTGTAAGTGATGTCTGGATCTAAGGGTGTTTGAATGCGTTTGGCATGCAGATCTCCAATTCCATTGAACGGATCAATCAAATCACCAAAGGTGTCGTGATTGAGGCTCAGAGCCAATGCGTTGATGCTAAAATCCCGTCGTTTCTGATCATCTTCAATGCTTCCATCTTCTACAATGGGCTTGCGGCTGCCTCGTTCATAGGATTCTTTCCGCGCTCCTACAAACTCCACTTCCAAGTCTCCCAATCGAAACATTGCTGTCCCAAAGTTTTTGAAGACCGTAACCTTTCCAGCGCGCATAGCCTTGGCAGCTTCATTGGCCAATTCTATTCCGCTTCCTTCGACTACGATATCGATGTCTTTCGATGGACGGTTCAATAAGAGGTCGCGCACATATCCTCCTATGGCAAAAACTTGCTGGCCATTTTTGTCGGCAATTGCTCCGATGGTACGGAACAAAGGGTGGTAGAGGTCGTCAGAATAATTCATGCGTTAACAGTCCAAGGAATCAAAGGTAGTTGGGAGGGGACAATGGCCGTGTTATCATTAGGCACGAATGATTCGAAATCGATTGTTTCCATCAAATTCAACAAGCATGGACGGACTTTGGTGTGTCCTGCTGTCCTGTCCATTCAAGCCGATGAAGTCTACTTCCGATTGGATGCTTTTCTCGATGTGTGAAAAGAGGGTAGGGCTAGCGGTTCCTGATTTGTTTGCACTTGTTGAAACGATGGGTCTTCCCAAGC
>JAPKAW010000341.1 GCA_028825055.1 Flavobacteriales bacterium
AATCTCACCGTCAACAATCAAGTCAGGGTGTCTTTCCTTCAGCAATACTGCAGCCTTTGCCATCTTTTCCGCATCGGCTCCTCCTGCTGAACCAAAGTTGGAGTAGCTCAACAATGCAATTCGCGGAACAATTCTCAGTTTTCGAACGGCGTCTGCTGTCAAGGCTGCAATCGACGCGATTTCCTCTGCTGTAGGATTCACATTGACCGTAGTATCCGCAAAAAACATAGGGCCCCGCTTGGTTTCCAATATGTACATACCCGCCACCTTATCCACCCCTTCGGCTTTACCGATGACTTGTAAGGCAGGCCGAATCACGCTGGGGTAGGTCCGTGTCAAGCCCGAAATAAGTGCATCTGCATACCCCGTTTGAACCAACATCGCTCCAAAATAGTTGCGCTGTCGCATCAAGCGCTCCCCTTCTCGTGATGTCAATCCATGCCGCATTCGTCTCTGGAAAAAAGCCGCACCAAATTCCTCGCGTCGCGCCAGTTCCTCGTCCGACCGAGGATTGATGATTTCAACATTGGGCAATTCGAGAGAATGTTCCTCTATCAATCGTTCAATGACAGAACGCCGTCCCAACAAAATTGGATGAGCGATGCCTTCCCCTGCTGTTTGTTCCGCCGCCTTCAGCACACGGTAGTGATCTGCCTCCGCAAAAACCACGCGTTTCGGAGATTTTTTTGCACGGTCGGAGATTGTACGGGAGAAACCACTGTCATGACCCAACCGCTCAAGAAGTTCATTTTTGTAAGCTCCCCAATCGTGTATTGGGGCCTTGGCAATACCTGACTCCATAGCAGCCTTGGCAACAGCGGGTGCAATGTGAGAGATCAATCGCGGATCTAACGGTTTCGGAATAATCAACTCTCTGCCAAACACAAAAGATTGGTGGTCATATGCTTCTGCTACCTCATCCGGTACGTTTTCCTTTGCCAGTTCAGCAATGGCGTGAACAGCCGCTAATTTCATGGCGTCATTTATTCCCGTTGCACGGACATCCAACGCGCCGCGAAAAATGAAAGGGAACCCCAAAACATTATTGACTTGGTTCGGATGATCCGATCGACCTGTTGCCATGATAATGTCTTTACGAACGGCCATAGCCTCATCGTAAGGGATTTCTGGATCAGGATTGGCCAATGCAAAAACGATGGGATTTGGTGCCATGCCTTTGATCATAGATGCATTGACAACTCCACCCTTACTCAATCCCAAGAATACGTCGGCACCTTTCATTGCGGCCTCGAGACTTTCAAAACTTCGTTCAACGGCATACCGTTGCTTAGAAGGATCCAACCCTTTTCGTCCTGCATGGATGTGGCCTTTGCTATCAAAGACATCAACTTGATTGAGCTTCAATCCCAATTGTTCGTACAAGTCAATGCAGCTCATCGCTGCCGCTCCAGCACCACTCACGACCAATCGAATGGAATCAATCGATTTATCGGCCAATTCTAACGCATTCAACAAAGCCGCAGCTGAAATAATCGCCGTGCCATGCTGGTCATCGTGCATGATTGGAATGTCCAGTTCAGCTTTAAGTCGACGTTCTATTTCGAAGGCCTCCGGGGCCTTGATGTCTTCTAGATTGATTCCTCCAAAAGTGGGGGCTATGGCCTTCACTGTGGCTACAAACTGGTCTACATCGGACGCATCCACCTCAATATCGAACACATCAATGTCAGCGAAAATCTTAAAAAGAACGGCTTTCCCTTCCATGACCGGCTTACTTGCTTCAGGCCCAATATCGCCCAACCCGAGCAC
>JAPKAW010000069.1 GCA_028825055.1 Flavobacteriales bacterium
GTCGACTCATTGTGGTGTTGTGTCAAAACTACATGAATTGCTCATGTTTGAATGCTAGGTGGCTAAATAAGTGTGGTATTTTGGGTGTATTCGTGAGGAAAAACAGAAGGTAATCGATTGTTGTTTAAAAGTTTAGAGTTAAAATTCAAAGTACTGCATGAGGCTAATTGTATTTTCGACACTTTTACGAGACATTTGCGTTTGTGTTGCCATAAGATTTGTGGGTCATGAATTGGAAAATTAGAAAAAGTATGAAGCAGACCGAGCAAGCTATTCTTGTGTTAATTGCGGTGTTCTTTTTGGCCGGTTGCAATGCAGGCAGTCCCTCAGGATCTGATCAGATTGAAACTGCATTTGTGGATTCTATTTTGACGACATTGACTGTTCAGGATAAGGTGGGGGAAATGACCCAGTTGACTTTGGGAGCGATAGCTGTCGGATCGCCTTACAATTTGGTTGAGCCTCAGGAGTTGGACACAGCAAAGGTCCGTAAGGCACTTTTGGACTATCGTGTCGGTAGTATTCTCAATTGTGGAAACCATGAACATTCGCCTGAAAAATGGCATGAGTTCATCTCTGGCATTCAAACCGCAGCTGCCAGCAAGTCATCAGGCATCCCTGTTTTGTACGGTGTGGATGCCATTCATGGAGCTACATATACTGCGGGAGCGATTTTGGGCCCTCAGCAGATTGGTTTGGCTGCCACATGGAACACTGAGTTGGTTAGGGCAGGGGCGGAAAACACAGCGAAGGAAGTGGCTGCCTCCGGAATCCCTTGGAACTTCTCGCCTGTTGTTGATTTAGGAAGAGACCCGCGATGGCCTCGATTCTGGGAGACATTTGGAGAAGATCCTTATTTAGCGGGCCAGATGGGTGTTGCGATGGTTAGTGGTTTCCAGGACGGCCCGTCTCCCATTGCTGCAACGTTGAAGCATTTCTTAGGCTACGGACTAACCTTGAGCGGAAAGGATCGTACACCAGCGTGGATTCCAGAGCGCCAGCTGAGGGAATACTTCGTTCCTTCTTTTCAAGCGTGCGTAGATGCGGGGGCCATGTCCATTATGGTCAATAGCGGCGAGATGAACGGGATTCCGGTGCATTCCAACAAAACGATTTTGACCGATTTATTGCGTGACGAGATGGGTTTTGAAGGCGTTGTGGTCAGTGATTGGGAAGATGTGAAATACCTCGTCACTCGGCATCGCATCGCTCACGATTACAAAGAAGCGGCCCGCATGGCGGTTGAAGCGGGTATTGATATGGCGATGGTGCCTCTAGACTTGGAATTCAGCGATGCCTTGATTGAATTGGTGGAAGAGGGGACAATCTCTGAGCAGCGATTGGATGTTTCTGTTCGCCGCATTTTGACCATGAAATACAGGTTGGGATTGTTTGAGACTGGAGGCTTTCCTCCATCTCTCGACACTTACCCCTTAAAGGAATCACTCGAAGGGTCTGCGGCGTTAGCTGCATTGCAATCCATCACGCTTTTGAAGAATGAGGGACAGCACGCGGTTTTTACAGACCAACCTATTTTGCCCCTCGGAGGTAAAGGAACCGTGTTCGTGACGGGGCCAACGGCCCACAGTTTGAACGCATTGAATGGGGGGTGGACAGGCACGTGGCAGGGCATGGACCCGACGTACAATACGCCAGGGCGTCCGACGTTGGTGGAGGCGATTGAATCACGCTTCGGTTCGGACCGCATTGCGCGGGAGGATTTGACCATGGAATTTACGGATGATGATATCGAGCGTGTGGTCAAGTCAATTCGAAGGACGCGCCCAGAATGTGTCGTCCTAGGTTTGGGTGAAATGCCGTACACCGAAATTGTGGGCAACATCGATGACATCTCCCTTTTTGCGAATCAGAAGGCTTTGGTGCGAGCCATTCATGCAACGGGCACTCCAATCATTGCTGTGTTCATAGAGGGCCGGCCTCGTCCATTTGCTGATGTGGAGCCGATGATGGATGCAATCGTGATGGCGTATTTGCCTGGTGACTATGGCGGCGATGCGATTGCTCAGGTATTGGATGGCTCATTCAATCCGAGTGGACGTTTGCCTTTTACGTGGCCGCGTTTTGCATCAACTCACATGACGTATGATCACAAGTACACGGAGCAAATTGGAACTCAATTCGGAACCGATGCATTCAACCCGCAATTCCAATTCGGTGACGGTTTGAACTACAGCCATGTGACGTATTCGAATTTGCAGTCAGCTCAAACGGAGTATGCGATGAATGATGTAATGGAATTCACCGTTACCATTACGAACGCTAGTGATCGCAGTGTCGCTGAAGTGGTTCACCTGTTCAGCCAAGACAGTGTGGCTACGATTACACCAAGTGTGAATCGTTTGCGCGCATTTCAGCGGGTAACCTTGAATCCCAACGAAACGAAAGAAGTTCGTTTTGAACTGGGGGTACAAGAGCTCGCATTCATAAATAGAGATTTAGACCGCGTTGTAGAGCCGGGTTCTTTTGGAATTCGAGTCAAGGACGATGTCATAGGAATTCACATACATTCAAACTGATAACAACTAAACCCCTTCAATAATGAAGCATATTTTTACTCTAGCCTTTATGGCTCTATCTGTTGCCATGATGGCACAAATTGGTGTAATCACCTGGGAGGTGAACATGGCCAACGAAACGGTTTCTCCTGAAGGCGTGTACCTCGCTGGTGGAGATTATTTTGGTATTCCTGGAGACAATCCCATGTCAGACGACGATGGAGATGGCGTCTGGACGATTACCATCGCCATGCCATTGGACTACACCGGAGCATACACCTTCACCAACGGGGCTTGCGGAGATTATTCTTGCAAAGAGAATATCGTGGGTCAAAGCTGTGCGTTTGGAACTTGGAGTGATCGTGAATTGCCGACTGTAACCGGTGATATGACGTATTCGACTTGCTTCTCTCAGTGCTCCACAGACGGATCATGTGCATCAGTATCTTCTGCAGATGTGACGTTCCGTGTGAATATGGCCGAGCAGATCGTGACAGCCGGTGTTTTTCTTCACGCTGGATTTGATGGATGGGGTTCCATTCCGATGACGGATGAGGACGGGGACAACGTCTTTGAGCACACAGCATCGTTGGAGTCAGGCTCCGTTTATGAATACTTGTTCCAAAATGGACCAGGTGGCAATGAAGCGTTTGATTCGACCTATGTAGAATGCACACTCACAAGTGGAGCTTACACAAACCGAATTTTAAATCTTGAAACAGCCGATGCTTTCGTCACAGATGCCTATTGCTTCAATTCGTGCGCTGCATGTGAAGACACAACAGGAGGCGATGGCCCCTACAATGTGACGTTCAATGTCAACATGGTCAATGAAGAGGTGGATGCTACAGGAGTATACTTGGCAGGTGGCGCTGACTTTGGCGTTCCTGGAGATAACATGATGACAGACGATGATGGCGATGGCATTTACAGCATTACCATGAGCTTGGCGTCTGGATATACGGGCTACTACACATTCACCAACGGTGCTTGTGGAGATTGGTCGTGCAAAGAAAATCTCGCAGGTCTTCCTTGTGGCGATCCAGAAAACTACAATGACCGATCGTTCGGCCCAATCAACGGCGCGACAACGATTAGCACGTGCTTTGGACAATGCTCTACCGACGGTTCTTGCGAGCAGGTTGATATTGCAGCTGTAACGTTCCGAGTTGATCTATCGGAAGCAGCGGTTGTGAATACGGTGAATATCTTCGGAGGCTCAGTCAACGGATGGGACAACACGGCCACTCCAATGACCGACGCTGATGGCGATGGTATTTACGAGGTGACCATTGAATTGGCTGCTGGTGGACACGAGTACAAGTTCATCCACGACGGATCAGAAGAGATTTTTGATCCCATCGTACATGGTGATTGCACAGTCACAACGGCCGATTCAGTGTATACGAATCGCTATGTGATGGTAGAAGGCGCAGAAGACTTGACTACAATCGCTTATTGCTTCAATACGTGCATTGAATGTGAAACAAGCAATGGAGTGTCAGAATTGGATGCGGCTGCATTTGAGTTGACTCCTTCTGTTGCAAGCGAATCAGCTATGTTGCGATTCCCTGTAGCATTGGCGACATCACGCACACTGAGTATTGTTGGTTTCTCTGGAGCCTTGGTTGAGCAATTCCGCATTCCTGCTGGAACGGAACTATGGACTTTGAATGTGACAGGTTATGCACCCGGCATTTACTTTGTCAATGCTCAAGCTTCTGGATTGAATGCTACGCGTAAGCTTGTTGTGATTCAATAAGCCTTGCCTTTTTTGTTACTTGATTGATCAAATGACTTGAATTTCTTATGAAAAAATTGCTCTTAGCATTTGGTCTGATTGCCACCTGTCTCGTAACCGCCTTCTCTCAAGGAAGGTCGGTTACGGGCGTGGTGACATCGGCCGATGAAAACACAGGGATACCCGGCGTGACAGTCGTCGAAAAAGGGACCCAAAACGCCACGTTCACAGACATCGATGGTCGGTATACATTGAGTGTAGCCTTTGATAATGCTGTCTTGACGTTTTCTTTCATTGGCTATGTGAACCAAGACAAAGTCGTTGGTTCTGAGGCTACCATTGACGTTACGCTAATCCCAGACATTGAAAGTTTGGATGAGGCCATCGTCATGGGGTATGGCAACCAAAAGCGGAGCAAGATTTCAGGCGCCGTAGGAACGATTAGCACGAAGGAAATTACTTCGTTGCCTGTTTTGAGAACAGAACAAGCTTTGCAAGGTCGAGCCGCGGGTGTTCAAGTCACTCAGAACTCCGGTCAGCCGGGTTCAACCCAGTCGATTCGAATTCGTGGTACAGGTTCGTTGAACAACGCAGAGCCGTTGTTTGTCGTGGATGGCATCCCGAGTGGAGGCATCGATTACCTGAACCCATCGGACATCGAGTCAATTTCAATTTTGAAGGATGCGGCATCGGCTGCCATCTATGGAGCCCGAGGCGGTAACGGTGTCGTTTTGATCACCACCAAATCCGGTTCAAAAAATCAGAAGGCTCAAATCACGTATGAGAGCTATTACGGCATTCAGGAGCCTTGGAAGTACATGGCGCTTTTGAATGCAGAGGAGTATGCCATTCTTATGAACGAAAGCCGTTCAGCAGGGGGGTTGACTCCATTGGCTGCTTTGTCTAATCCATCAGCCTTGGGCGAAGGGTTCGATTGGCAGGATGAGATTTTCGAGCGTGCCCCGATGATGAACCATTCGTTTAGCTTTACGAAAGGCACAGAAACATCTTCAACAGCGATTGGCGGTAGCTATTTTGCTCAGGATGGAATCATCGGAGGAGAGAAAGGGCGTTTTGAACGCTATACCTTCCGTGTCAACACACGACAAGATGGAGGGGACAAGTTCCGAATGGGACAAAATGTAAACTTCACTTATCTCGACCGATCCGCTTTGGCCGAGAACAATGAATTTGCAACGCCTGTGGGACGAGCCTTGAATATGGATCCGACGACTGCCGCTAAACGACCAGACGGTTCGTTCGCGTACTCGGAATTTATTGATTCAGACATCGCCAATCCGGCCAATCAAATAGCACTCACGAATGACCAGTGGGTCACCAACCGTTTTGTTGGATCCACTTTCGGTGAGTATGACATTCTTTCCAACCTCAAATTCCGTTCAACGATGTCCGTGGATTTGAGCTTGGGATCACAAACAATTTTCAACCCGACATTCGATTTGGGTATCGGACCAAACGATCCGAATCGCCCTGCCTACGAATGGCGCGAAACCAATTCATTGGTTCGGGGTGAAAACAAGTGGAGCACTTGGCAATGGGAGAACACGCTGGACTACACGAAGGAATTCCAAAATGGGGATGACATTCAGGTCACAGCGGGCTACTCAGCCTTGCGCAGCCACTACACGAATTTTTACGGCTCTCGAGACAGCTTGGTCTCCAACGAGTTTGAGTATGCGTATCTCAACAATAGCTTGAACTCGGCCGAGCAGGCTCCTTCAGCGAATGGCGGCGTAAGTGAATCGTCTTTTGTGGCGCAATTCATGCGGATCAATTACAGCTTGGGCAATGCGTGGTCATTCTCAGGTACAGTTCGCCGGGACGGCTCGTCTCGTTTCGGAGCGAATAATCGCTACGGTGTTTTCCCGTCGCTTTCAGCAGCATATAACATGACTGAGTTGCCATGGGTTGCCGAGAAGGATTGGATCGATTTCCTTAAACTTCGTGGAAGCTGGGGTCAGAATGGAAATGCGGACGGCATTGGGAACTTTGACTATACCTCACTCGTCTACAATGGCCTGAACTATACGTTCGGTCCAGACCAACAGCAAGTCAACGGAGCCGGTCCTGTCAATACATCCAACCCAGACTTGAAATGGGAAACGGTGGTTCAGACCAACTTTGGTTTGGATGCAGACTTGTACAAAGGGAAGCTCAACATCGTGTTGGACTACTTTGTGAAGAGCACGAATGATATGCTAGCTGTCGTTCCATTGCCCGGTGTTGTTGGATTCAGTCCTTCCGCCACCAACGTGGCTTCTGCGAAGAACAGCGGTGTGGAATTGGCTTTGAATCACCGCAATCAAGTGGGTGACTGGAACTACAGCATAAGCGGTAATATCGCATTCATTAAGAATGAGGTGACTGGCCTTGGAGAGGGTGGACAACCCATCTCTACGGGCAATGTATTTGGTGCGGGCGACTTCGTTTCCTATACTGAAATCGGTATGCCAATTGCTTATTTCTATGGCTATGAAACGGATGGTATTTTCCAAACAGATGCGGAAGCGACGGCCTATGAGGCCCTACCTAATGCACAGGCGGGTGATGTGCGATTTGTTGATCAAAATGGAGATGGCGCGATTGACGGTGATGACAAAGTTCAGATCGGAAATCCACATCCAGACTTCACATATGGACTCAACATGGAAGCGAAGTACAAAGGATTTGACTTGACCCTGTTCTTGCAAGGTTCTCACGGAAACGATTTGTACAACGGCGTATTTCGTTATGACTTGAATACCACAAACTTGCCGGTATCAGCATTGGAACGTTGGACAGGAGAGGGCACGAGCAATCTCTATCCTCGCATCTCCCATTCAGATCCCAACCAGAATAACCGGGTTTCCGATCGTTTCATTGAAGACGGTTCTTACATGCGAGTTAAGAACTTGCAATTGGGATACACGCTTCCGGCTTCAGTGCTCGAGCAGATGAAAATCTCGAAGTTCCGAGTCTATGTTGCGGCGAGCAATCTCTTTACGTTCACGAATTACAGCGGAATGGATCCGGAAATCGGATCACGAGGAACATTGGAAATCGGGATCGATCGCGGATTTTATCCTTCAGCTCGATCCTTTATGGCGGGTGTAAATATCACATTCTAAGCGCAGAATCATGAATCAGAAAACTCTATTTTCAGCATGCATTGTGGCGATCTCATTGATGGCCTGCAAGCAAGACTTCTTGGAGATTAAGCCTCTCGTGGGCGCTTCCGAAGCCAACTTCTTTTTGAACGCTGCGGACGCAGAAGCGAGCATCATTGCTTGTTACAATCCGTTGCAGCAGGAGGTGACCAACCTTCAGGGATTTGGTCAGTTGGCACCGCACTTCCGATGGTATTTCGGCGACATTGCTTCCGATGACTCGTTCAAAGGCGGATCAGGCGATGGTGACGAGCCTGAATTGCTGTTGTTTGAAAATTTCCAAGGCAATTCGACGTCAAAGTTGATCCTTGCGGAGTGGCAAGCAGCGTACCGTGGTATCGCGTACTGCAACCTTTCAACGAACCGTATTCCGGAGATTGACATGGACCCAACAGATAAGGCGCGTTTCTTGGGTGAAGCTGCCTTCATTCGGGCATTGTGGTACTTCAATCTTGTTACGATGTTTGGCGATGTGCCCCTTGTTTTGGATAACCTCGCTCCAAGCGAATACCAGCAAGAGCGTTCACCTGCAGCGGCTATTTGGGCACAGATCGAACTTGATTTGAATGTGGCTCGTCAAGGATTGCCGAATCGCAGTGGTATGTCTGTTTCTCAGATTGGTCGAGTGACGCGAGGAGCCGCGACATCTTTACTCGCAAAGGCTCATGCCTACCAAGGTGAATGGCAATTGTGCTATGACATGGCCAGTGAAGTCATGACATCTGGAGAATACTTTTTGGATCCTAATTACAGCAATATCTTCACTGAAAGTGGTGAAAATGGACCGGGTTCTATCTGGGAGATTCAATACATGAATGCTTCTGGTGGTAACTGGGGCAACCAATTGGAAGGAACATTTACGAATGTATTTACACGAGCTCGTGGTCAGTTTGGCGGATATGGATTCAACATACCAGAGCAAAACTTCGTGGATGAATTTGAAGCGAATGATCCCCGCTTAGTAGCAACCGTCTTCCAAGAAGGCGATGCTATGGGCGATCGAGGGGTGTTCTCATTGGATGCCACGGGCATGCCACATCCTTATTACACGAAGAAGTACTTCATCAATGCTGGAGATGAGGCGCCTTTTGGCGACCCCAATCCCAATGGTTACTCCAATGATCGCATGATTCGGTATGCGGATGTCATTTTATTCAAAGCAGAAGCGGC
>JAPKAW010000342.1 GCA_028825055.1 Flavobacteriales bacterium
GCCCGACGAGTGACACCTGTGTTTTCAATCGTTGGTAGGCGGAGAAATCCAAGTCTGGGGTTGCTTTCACCTTGAAACGTTCCAACGCCACGGAAAGGTCTGTTTTCAAACGCGATTGCAGATCCAAACCAGGCGTCTGTTCGTAGTAATACATGGCCTTGTGATGTTGCAAGATCGCATCATCAAACACCACCATCACATCAAAATCCGAGGCAATAAAGGCCTCATCTTCCATCCCTTCAGCTGCAAATCGATACGTAAGAGATGCTCTTTCAGGAAAACATTCTGGACAAATAGGCACCCACGATTCAAAACGTTCATCCCACTGACTGACCATACCAGCAACATCAACGACAAGGACGCGGCTCTCTTGAGTATCGCCTTGCTTTATCCACCAACCGATAGCCATGCTACCCACGACCAATAGCGGCACAGCCAGTGTGCCAAGAATGAATGCCTTTCGGCGAACACGCGTGATCCACTCACGATAAATGATGTGCCGCAATGCACTCATGATGGTATCGAATTGGATTCACGGCTCTCAACCGTTTCAATGAATACATCGCGCATCGAAGGCTTCCACGGCGTACATGCCACCACCTTTATCTCCCCGGATATCCAATGCAACCAAGAGGAGATATCGCCTTCCGGTGACAGCCGCAACATCACCTCATGTTCTCCAACAGTGGATTCGGAATGAAGCACTTGAATCAACTCAGCACTTGCTCCGATAGCGACAGTAAATTCCATAATCGTACCTCTAAAACGGAGTGTAAATCGACCGTCTCGAGCTTCTTCCCGCAAAGCCTGCACAGGGCCATTTAAGATAACTTCCCCCCGATTCAGCAACGCCACCTCGTCACACAACTCCTCCACACTCCCCATATCATGGGTCGAGAGCAATACGGTTGTTCCCTGTTTTTCTTTCAATTCGATCACCGCATCTCGCACACGTTGCGCATTGATGGGATCAAATCCACTGAATGGCTCATCCAAAATGAGCAACCGAGGTTCATGCAATACTGCTATGATAAACTGCACCTTTTGGGCCATTCCTTTGCTTAAGTCTGCAACTTCGCGGTTCCACCAGCCCTCCACCTCCAACTTTTCAAACCACACCCGAAGGCGCTTTTCAGCTTCTTGTCGTTGCATACCACGGAGCTGTGCGAAGTACAAGGCCTGCTCGCCAACACGCATGGATTTGTAAAGCCCTCGTTCTTCAGGCAAGTAACCAATCTGCGCGATGTGGGCTCGATTCAGTGGCGTTCCAAAAAATGAAATGGATCCAGAATCGGGAGCTGTAATGCCAGTGAGCATTCGAATGAGCGTGGTCTTGCCCGCTCCGTTCGGCCCAAGCAATCCAAATATTCCGCCTTCGTTCACTTGAACATCCACTCCCTTCAAGGCTTGATGCGCTCGAAAAGACTTAACTATTTGGGAAATGGCTAGGGCGGGAATACGTTCCATACAGCTTTCTAAGATGAGGCTTTAGGTGAACATATCGCGCACCTTGTCAAAAAACCCTTTTTCCTGGTGGTCTGCATCAGGCGCGAAATTGGGGGAATCACGGAGCTGCTCTAAAAGCGACTTCTCTGTGTCGCTCAACGTTTTCGGCGTCCAAACGTTGATATTGATGAGCATATCACCATTGCCGTAACTGTCTACCGAAGGCAACCCTTTGCCGAGCAAACGGACAATACGGCCGATTTGCTTACCCGCTTCAA
>JAPKAW010000343.1 GCA_028825055.1 Flavobacteriales bacterium
GACAAGTTCATGCCGTTTCTATTGACGTCATTCTTCTTCATCTTTTTCTGCAACTTGCTTGGATTGGTTCCTTTTCTAGGAGGATTCAACATTACAGGAACCATCGGAGTCACCATTGTTTTGGCAACCCTGGTGTTTTTGTTGACGAACCTCAATGGAAACAAGCATTATTGGGGTCACATCATGTGGCCTCCCGGAGTGCCGCTCCCGGTGAAGCTCATCCTAGTGCCTATTGAAGTTTTTGGCATTATCATGAAGCCGACTGTTCTGATGATTCGTTTGACGGCGAACATCTCAGCCGGTCACATCATTATTTTAGCGTTTTCGAGTCTGATTTTCATCTTCGGCAACGGAGGTGAAGCGATTGGGGCAGGCACAGGCATGGGTGTTTTTTCCACCTTGTTTATGATCTTTATGTATGGCCTGGAATTGCTTGTTGCATTCCTCCAGGCATTTGTTTTTACCCTGCTGGCGGCAATCTACTTCGGTGATGCCACACATGAACCAGCACACCATTGAGTTTGAAATCCATCCAATAAAAACCAACACTATGGAATTGTTGAGCATTCTTTTTGAAGTCGGAATTGGTCAAGGCCTTGCAGGTCTTGGCGCAGGAGCAGCGGCGATTGGCGCAGGTATAGGTGTAGGTCGAATCGGAGGCTCTGCCTTGGAAGCGATGGCACGCCAACCAGAAGCGACAAGCGACTTGCGTTCTAACATGATTGTAGCCGCAGCCTTGGTTGAGGGTGTTGCCCTTTTCGGCATCATCATCTGCTTGCTTGTAGCACTCGGATAAGAGACTATGGGAGCGTTACTGACACCCGCATTCGGGACCGTCTTCTGGGCGTCAATCGCATTCCTTGCGGTGCTGATGTTACTTCGTCGTTTCGCGTGGGGACCTATTTTACAGGCCCTCAGTGATCGTGAAGAAACTATCGCAGGCGCATTGGATGAAGCTAAAAAAGTTCGCCAGGAAATGGCGGACTTAGCTAGCAGCAATGAGAGCCAGTTGAAGGAAGCCCGCGCAGAGCGTGATCGCATGTTGCGAGAAGCGCGTGAGATGGTGGACAAGATGATTTCTGACGCCAAAGGCAAAGCCCGTGAAGAAGCGGACAAAGAAGTTGCATCTGCAAAGGATGCAATTGCTTTGGAGCGCAAAGCGGCTATTGTCGAATTGAAAGCAGAAGTCGGCACGTTATCCTTGGAAATTGCTGAGCGTCTCTTACGAGATCAACTGCAGTCTTCGGATGAGCAGCAAGCTTTGGTAAACCGTCTTATTGACGAATCCCCATTGAACTAAAACCATGGCTACTTCACGCGCATCTATACGGTATGCTAAATCACTCTTCACCCTTGCAGATGAGCAAGGAGGATTGGAGATGATGGAAGCTGATGTACGGACGATGCAAGCAGCCATAGCAGGCACCCATGAACTTGGGCTCATGCTAAAATCGCCGGTTGTAAAACCGGACGTGAAAGAGCGCATTCTAAAGCTCGTTTTTGAAGAGAGCATTGGTAAATTATCAATGAACTTTTTGAGCATTCTAGTCCGTAAAGGGCGAGAGTCTCTTTTGCCCTCCATTATGGATGAGGCATTAGGGTTGATTCGCAAAATGCGGAATGTGAAGGCAGCGGAGGTAAGAACGGCTGTGCCTATGAACGACGCGATTCGTGCTCGCGTTACAGCAGCGCTTAAGAAAATGCACGAAGGCGAGG
>JAPKAW010000344.1 GCA_028825055.1 Flavobacteriales bacterium
TGCAGACACCCTGTGGAAAACACTGTGGATAGACCAATGTTTTCAACCCAATCCTGCATGATACAGACTTCTAAATTTGGTAACGAACGATGAAAAACCTAGGTCTAATCAGTTGGCTAGCCAAACGCAAACTTTCGGAAGAACAGGTTGCGAGTGTTTTCGTGGAGACAACTTTTGAGTCGGTCGAACAAGGATGGCCTGAACTTGCCGCGTTTTTAAACGAATCTGACGGCTTCATTCAATGTCCCCAACTCGACTCTGAAGACTACGGTCGGTTTTTGATGATTATCGTTGCAGCGAACATCCAACTGATTCCGCAACATTTTGACAACGGCCAAGACCGACAGATTATCCAGCGCATCTTCAGCAAATTTGCGCGGGCCCTGGACATTTCCCCCGATGTTTTTGCGAGTAAAGTCAAACACTACCGCTCGTTTATGAAGCAAATCAACCAGCCTTCTAAAAATCTGGTAACAGCGATGACCCGCGCAGTCTTTTACAAGTACCACTTGAACCAGTGTCAGGCTCCTTTTTTCCGGGACATGAACTCCCCAAATCCAAATACGCAAAGGGAGTTGCGGGATTTAATACAGCATTTCCTTTGGGATTGGCCTGCATTCAAAACGACTTACCGGGTCGTTCAATCTAAAAACTGACGTTCAGTCTATGCGGTCCAAGTCCCGCGCCTGGTCTTTCGCTTTAAGAGCGTCCCGCTTATCATGCAACTTTTTTCCTTTCGCCACGGAAATAGTGAGCTTGGCATACCCACTTCTCGAAACAAACAAAAGCACAGGCACCACGGTCACACCCGAGTCCTTGAGCTTTTTCTCTAGTTTTTTCAGTTCGGTTCTCTGAAGCAATAGCTTCCGAGGCCTTCTGGGTTCGTGACCAACGTAGCCTGCATTGGAATATTCAGCGATGTACATATTGAATATGAAGAATTCGCCATCCATGAAGCGACAATAGGCCTCCATGATACTCGCCTTCCCTTGCCGAATAGATTTGATTTCTGAGCCGACAAGTTGAATCCCTGCCGTGAAATCATCCGTCAAGAAATACGTGTACGCTGCTTTCTTATTTTTGATCTCAACCGCCATGCATCAAAAGTACAGCACCAATGGCCTTGCCTCGCATACCTTTGTTGCATGAAGCTCCCCTCCTCCATTATTGAGGCACTGCAAAACATGCAGAAAATCGAATTGCACTGCCATCTCGAATTGGCCTTGCGACAGAGCACCCTTCGTGAATTGGCTGCTACCCAAGGACATGATGTGAAGACAACAGGGGTTTTTGAGGCCGAGTTCCTCATTGAAAAACCGATGGGGAAATTGCCGGAAGTCCTTCACAAATTTCTCAACACTCGGGATGTCATCTATTCTGAAGACTGGATGGAACGCATTGCATTCGAAGCATGCGAAGACATGTACTTGCTTTCAAACGTGCGGATATTGGAACTGCGCTATGCTCCAAGTTTTCTTTTGGAGAAACACAGCCACATGCACGCCGATCGCCTTCAAGAAGCCATCCAAAGGGGTATTGCCAAAGCAGAGGCCATGTACCCCATGGCAGTTGGATTGATTTGCATCCTTCAGCGAACCAAGACATTGGAAGAAAACGCCAATTGGGTCGATTTTGCGTTAAATCACAGCAGTGGATTCGTTGCTTTGGATTTAGCAGACAACGAAGTCGACTTTAATCCGGAACC
>JAPKAW010000345.1 GCA_028825055.1 Flavobacteriales bacterium
AGAAGCCACCTGACTCAGCGAATACACTTTGGGCGGAGCCGTCTGTTGCAATGGGGTGAGTTTAATATAGGCGAATGATCCGGGACGATGTCATCAATTTGATTGACACAGAAAAGGTACGACCTCTGTGATTCATTGTACCTTGTCGCCATGAAAATTTCGCTTTTAGTCGTCTTGATTTTCCCTCTGAGTTTGACCCTGCAGGCTCAAGAGAACACGGACGGATACAACATTCTAAAAATCAGTTTAACGGATTTCATTATTGGTCAGTATACCTTGGGTTATGAGCGTGTTATGGGCCCCGATTGGAGCATGAACGCCTCGATTTCTGGGGTGGGATACGAAGTCGCTGCTCAGGATTATTCGCTGGGATATTATTACGATGAAATCGGAGAGTGGTCCACCTTACAAGGGCAAATGGAAGCCAATGTGGAGGGTGTAGCTCTGAGTTTCGGATTGAGGAAATACAGTGCAACTCATGAAATAAAATCCTATGGATTTTATGGAGGGGTGTTCACGCAATGGCGTCAGTGCAAAACAGAATTGAGCGAGGAAATGGATGAAGTTCAGCCATTTTCGGACTTTTATGGAATAGCATATCCTTACACGGTGGATCACACGGCGACCGTTCGATCTCTTGGAGTAGGCGTTGAGTTGGGATACCATTGGTTGGCGAAGAATGGCTTGAGTTTGGATGCGTATGCAGGACCCATGTTTCGGTCGATGAGCAGAGAATATGTATTTGACGCGGTTCCGATGACAGAGGCGGATGCTCTCAAAGGGATGGAGGGTCGGTTGAATTATAATTATTACTCCAGTCCTCAGTTTTCGGATTTGTACAACGGAAGGACGGGGTCATGGTTTCGAGCTGGAATCACACTGGGTTTGAAAATTTAATGGGCATGCTTCACGTCAAGAAATGGCGGCTATTCGCTGTCGTAGCAATTGTTTTCTGTATCGCTTTTGGACTGTTTCAATACGCTAGGCCGTCGAAAGACCATGGAGACCAGCCCATTCAGGTGACACTTACTGCTGCGGATTTACTCGCCACATTCGCAACTTCGGATTCAACACATACGCTCGTCATTGGTCAGGTGATTGCCGTTCAAGGCACCGTCCAATCGGTGGGGGCGATGTCATTGGTTTTACACCCCGGAATTTCATGTGCATTGGCGGGGCCATTGACCAATCCATCTCTTTATAAAGGAGCAGAAGTGCTGGTAAAAGGCCGTTTGGTTGGGTACGACGCGTTGTTCGGTGAGGTGCAATTGGATTTTGCTTCTTTAATCGAATCGTGACACATGCCTTTCGTGGTGTATCCCTTGCTAGGAGCTAAAGGACTCAAGCAATCACATGTTCGCTGGTTTCCGGAAGTTCAGCGACTATTGAGTGATGTCCCGGAACGCCAAATTGCATTGGATGCCCTTGTCGGGGCAATAGTGGATCTGAAAGATGTGGTCATCGACCCTGTTCACATCGTGTTTATTTGCACCCACAACAGCCGTAGGAGCCAGTTAGCTCAGGTTTGGGCTCAATGCATCGCGGATGACTTAGACTTGAATTTTGTGCGCTGCCATTCGGCTGGAACAGAACAGACTTCGTTTCACCCGAATGCCATTCAGGCTCTAGAAGACCGTGGCTTCGTCGTGAAGCAATTGGATGGCAAGGCCATCGAATCACATGCCATTTATGGGGCCAA
>JAPKAW010000346.1 GCA_028825055.1 Flavobacteriales bacterium
CTCGACCCCATAAGACCACCCCTCGCCGAAAACGAGGTTGTTGTCAACGTTGTTTCCAATGTTGTCCTCTGGACGGCTATTCTCTCCATAAGCAACGAGGTTTTCAAGATCCTTCCAATAGGTCTCCAAAGAACACTCCCAATTGCGTTCTTCCCCCAAGTCACGAAAATATCCCAAGCTAAATTGCCTTCCCCACTGTGGCTTGACGCGATCGGTACTTGGCAGCCAGATGTCTCCGGGCAGCGAAGTGGAGCCGAGGGATGTCAAATGGACATACTGGTAATTTTCACTGTATCCAGCTTTAATACTCGCTCGGCTTCCGGACTTGATTCGCAAGGCCAGGCGTGGTTCCCATCCTTTGTAAAATCGGACCAGCTCTCCCTTGTCGTAAACAATAGGTGCGGGTGTTTCGTTCGGGTTTAATGGATTGGGAATGCCATATCGCGTAAACGGACCAACATGCCAAAACCCGGACCACCGAAGTCCGGCATGCAAGCGCACGCGTTCATTGATGTCAAAATCATCCTGCACATAGAGAGCGCCTTCGTGGCTGAATGTTTGCTCTGAGGTTCCCGTGTCAAATTCGGTTTCTCCGCTACGTGCTGAAAAATCCGTTGGGATGAAGTCATGGTGCACGTAATCGACCCCTGCCTTAACAACGTGACGTGGGTTGGGGTACCAACTCCATTCCGTCCTTCCCGCGATGTCTTTGATGCCGCTAGTAAATCCGAATTCGAACTCTTCTTGCCCTGCCATGAATGAAAACGAATACGACGAATAGGTAATCCCTGTATTCAAGAACATGCGGTCATTTAGAATGCGATTCCAGCGCAATGAGGCCATGGAGTTTCCCCAGGGGATATCTGTCGAAAATCCAGCATCAGCACTGGCGAAACTAAAGACATCTTGTCCAAAATATCCCGATAAAAACAATTGGTCCTTGGGCGAAAGGTGCACGTTGGCTTTTGCGTTAAGATCATAGAAGTAGTAACCGGTCCCTTCGAATGCACCACCTTTTAAGGCTGGTTTTGTCAGGACATCGATATAGGTTCTTCTTCCCGACAAAATGAGACTGCTTTTGTCTTTTACGATGGGACCTTCGACGGTGAGTCTCGAACTGATCAGTCCCAATCCCCCCGTGGTTTTCCATTCCTTGGAATTGCCTTCTTTGAGGCCAATATTTAGAACTGACGAGACACGCCCACCGTATTCAGCCGGCATAGACCCTTTGATTAAATCAACGTTTTTGATGGCGTCGGCATTGAAAACGCTGAAAAAGCCAAAAAGATGTGATGCGTTGTATACAATGGCATCATCGAGTAAGATGAGATTCTGATCAGGACCTCCGCCGCGCACATAGAATCCGGCATTGCCTTCGCCCGCACTTGAAACACCCGGCAAAAACTGAATGATTTTCAAAATATCCACTTCACCCAGCAGTGCTGGAAGTGTCTTGATCTGATCAATGTCAACCGATTCTCTGCCCAAATCAGTGCTTTCCGTGCGGTTACTTCGTTCTGAAACGACCAGTGCGGTTTGATTCAACAGAACGACTTCAGATTGCAACTCGATGGCTACTTTTTCATCACGATTCAAATCCAATTCGAATGTAAAGGTCTTGTAGCCGATGAAGGAAACATTGAAGACGTGCGCCTTCTCGGCCAGGGTGATGCTAAACTGTCCATACCCATTGGTTGA
>JAPKAW010000347.1 GCA_028825055.1 Flavobacteriales bacterium
ATGGGCATGGCCACCTTCACCCCTGACCACCAACAAGTCGCACGTGAGTTTAAACAACTGCGTCTCTTGTATGAGTCATTGCTTTCTTCAAACCCCTCTTGGGACACGCTTTCCATGGGCATGAGCGGAGATTGGAAAATCGCTATCGATGAAGGGTCTACTATGATCCGAGTCGGCAGCTCCATCTTTGGAGGCCGTTAATTTTTAGTATTGTGGAAGCCTAACACCTTTGGCTGTCATGGTGCTCGGAATCGAATTTTCCCAATTTAAATTGGCCGATACAACGCAAGGAAAAGGGCATTTCTTTGGGCTTTAGGGGCCGATAGACTAACATCTTTGTTTGGACGAAGAGCTCCTCTTCAGAGCAACTGAAAGAACGACGAAGCAGTCGGTTGAAAAGACCCCTAACTTCGCGAAATCAATCCTCCTGATATGAAACACATTACGGCCCTTGCAACTCTATTGATTCTCATCGCTACCACAGGTCTAGCGCAAACGCCAGGCAACATAGAAGCCGCTGAGTATGACCCGACCAACAACCGTTGGTTCATTTCCAATGGAAGCAGCTTGCTCGAAACAAGCAACGGTGGTGTCACCTACGCCTATTTTGGCACAGCCACCGCTACACATGGAATGGAGGTCGTGGATGGGATGCTCATCGCCATTGGCAACAACATCGTCCGAGCTTATGATTTGGAGTCCGGGGACGCACTTGGAGCGCTGTCTATTTCTGGAGCTGGCTTTCTCAACGGTATGGGCAGCCGGTCCGGTGAAGTGATCGTGAGTGATTTCTCAACAGGACGAATCCACCGTGTGCTCATCGCAGACCCTACCAATATGAGCTCGGAAGTTCTCGTTTCTAATACAGGCACAACACCCAATGGCGTCGTGATCGATGAAGCCAACAACCGTGCAATCATTGTCAATTGGGGCAACAACGCTTCCATACTCGCTGCTGATTTGGACTCCGGCGAACTCACAACACTCGTCAATGGTTCGGGAATAGGCAACTTGGATGGCATTGACATGGATGCCGATGGGAATTTTTATATCAGTTCATGGTCTCCAGCGCGCATCACCAAATACTCCAATGATTTCAGCACGTCGGAAGTGGCCGTTCAAGGCGCTGGCAGTGGACTCGCTAATCCTGCGGATATTAGCTATGCGATGCAAACAGACACCCTCGGTGTAGCCAACAGTGGAAACGGAACGCCCTCATTTCACTACTTCGGAGATACCAGTGAATTGATTGAAGCCCCCTCCTTCATGGAATCAGTGAAATGGGATGGTCAACAGTTGACGCTCGCTTGCCAACAGGCCGGCCTTTGGTATGGAACAGCCTTTGACTTGGCGGGAAAAAAACTGAATGAATTTCAGATCTCCCTTCCAGGTGCACCGACTCAAGTTGGAATCGACCGCATTGGATGGAGTCAAACTGCGCCTTGCATATGGACGTTCATCTCTCCTTCAGGAAAACAGCATTCCATCAAACCGGGTCTACGTCAACTGTAATCCGAATCCGCTTAAACCGGTCATCTGACTGAAAGGAAAAGACGTCTTCTCCTAGGAGCGTTTTGTAACTCGCCGGGGCGAGAGAACGCTCGAATTTCAACAAGATGATACGGTGGTGCAAATCATTGATTCGACTGAGCACGGGCGTTTCTGGCCCGATTGTCCTTTCCGCAAATCGCTG
>JAPKAW010000348.1 GCA_028825055.1 Flavobacteriales bacterium
CGACACGTCCCGAAACCATCATGGGGGATTCAGCCATCTGCATTCATCCGGAAGACGATCGATTCGTTCATTTGCATGGAAAGGAAGCGTGTGTTCCGCTGACGGGAAGGCGTATACCCATCATCTTGGACGACTACGTGGATCGCGAATTTGGAACAGGTTGCTTAAAGGTTACGCCAGCTCACGACGTCAACGATTACGATCTAGGAGAAAAGCACGGTTTGGAGACCATTGATATTTTTCATTCAAACGGTACATTGAATTCCCATGGAGGAAAATATGAGGGGATGGATCGATTTGACGTTCGCAAGGCGATTCATAAAGATTTGGATGCAGCAGGTTTTTTGGTGAAAACAGAGGACTACACGAACAAAGTGGGACGTTCTGAGCGCACGGATGCTGTCATTGAACCTCGCTTGTCGTTGCAGTGGTTTCTCTCAATGGAAGAGTTGTCAAAGCCCGCCTTGGATCATGTGATGGATGGCACCATCGCCTTCCATCCACCGAAGTTTAAGAACAGCTACCGTCATTGGATGGAGAATGTAAAGGATTGGTGTGTGAGCCGACAGTTGTGGTGGGGACATCGGATTCCGGCGTGGTTTTATGGAGAAGATGAGGACGCTTTCGTTGTTGCGAAAACGGAGGCAGAGGCCCTGGAAGCCGCACGTAAAAAATCTGGCAGAATAGACCTTCAATTGGCAGACATTCGACAAGATGAGGATGTTATGGATACGTGGTTCAGCAGCTGGCTTTGGCCGATTCAGGTGTTCGATGGCTTAAAGTCAGAGGAGGAGGTGTCTTATTATTATCCGACGGCAGATTTGGTAACGGCTCCTGAAATTATGTTTTTCTGGGTTGCACGCATGATCATCGCTGGATATGAATACCGCGGTGAAGCACCCTTTAAAAATGTCTATTACACGGGAATAGTTCGGGATCAGCAAGGACGAAAGATGTCCAAAAGTTTGGGAAATAGTCCAGAT
This sequence comes from Flavobacteriales bacterium, assembly GCA_028825055.1. GTDB lineage: Bacteria > Bacteroidota > Bacteroidia > Flavobacteriales_D > Sanyastnellaceae > UA16. Next base: position 984 of record JAPKAW010000348.1, read on the forward strand.
CCGATAGAATTGATGAACCAATACGGGGCGGACGGCGTTCGTGTTGGTATGCTATTGACGTCACCGGCGGGCAATGATTTGCCGTTTGATGAAAAGCTGTGTGAGCAAGGCCGAAACTTCGCCAATAAGATCTGGAATGCTTTTCGTTTGACCCAAGGGTGGGAAGTGGACGATCAAGTGGAACAACGAGAGTCGTCAGCTCAGGCCATTGCCTGGATGCAGAGTCGTGTGAATGAAGTCTTAACAGAGCTCGATGCGCAATTCGCCGAATTCCGATTGAGTGAAGCTTTAATGGGCACGTATCGACTCGTTTGGGATGATTTTTGCAGCTGGTATCTGGAGCTTGTGAAACCAGCATACGAAAAGCCTCTGGACCGCAAGACCTACGATGCGACGGTGGAGTTGTTCGAATCCATTTTGAAGATTTTACATCCTTTCATGCCTTTTCAGACGGAAGAGATTTGGCATTGGATTGGGAAGCGGGATACACCTGAGCAGGCATTGTGCATCGCTCCTTGGCCAACGGCAGGCTCCATGGATCAGCCGTTGTTGGAGGATTTCGAAACGTTCAAACAAATCGTGTCTGAAGTGCGGAATGTGAGGAAACAAAACCAAATTCCACATCGAGATTCGTTGTCCCTGCATGTAGATTCAGGGGAGGGCTACCCAGCAACATTGGAATCCGCGTTGATTAAATTGTGCAACC
>JAPKAW010000070.1 GCA_028825055.1 Flavobacteriales bacterium
CCACTTCGTCCGCATAATCCCAAGGCAACGGACACTGCGAATTTCCCAATGTAAATACAGGAACATCTATCGGCAATGCAGTGGCCCCCTGGCGACGAACAGCGCATTGCAAATCGTTGCGATGTTCTCGAAGCCTCACTTCTACCTCACTTATATTCTCATAAAATTCATAAAAAAGTGTTCCCACAGGACTCACCCATTTGTCGTCTTCTTTCATCAAAAGAAAGCCATTTTCCAAAATCGCATCCTGATTCAACAACCACAAGGCTTTGTGATAATCATAGTTGTTCGCGTATTTGTTGTGCGTGCCCAAGTGAGACCACTCCACCCACGCTCCGAAGAGTCGGTTCAAATCAAACCCTTTTGGCAAAAAAAGCTTGGTGACGCTGCGACAACCCAGTCCGAAATAATCAAACACATCATGTCCCAGTGCTTTACAATCATTCAGCGTCTCCTCTCCGTCTAAAACGGCAACACTCGTGCGCTGTCCGCGAAGTATGCGTGGGACATTTCGAAAATAATGATCGAAATGACGGCGGGTGTTGTTGCTTCCTGTCGCGATGATGGCATCAATGTCTTTCATCGAGCCCAATGACCACTCAAACCGATCCTTCAATTCATCGCCGGCAAATACATTCCAAGCATGCATAATTTCAGGAATCAAAACGGAGTCTGATGAACTGCATTTGATCACTGCATGATGGCCCGAAAGCAAAACACAAAGCACATCATGCCACCCCACTAGCGGCAAATTTCCGGCAAGAACCAGCCCTACCTTTTTCGGGGACGAGACCGAAACTTCAGGGTAACGATCCATCCATTCATCCAGTATTTCAGGGCGCAGCCACTCTCCACAGGCCTGCATAGCCTGTTTAGAATGCGCCGGAGTAAACCAGCGATTCGTCGATTCTGCGTGAGCTAGCAAGCTTTCATTTGCCGAACCAGCGCCCTCTATTTCTCCGCGCATCCAAGCTCCCAATTGAACAAGAGATGGTTTCAAGGTGTTCCTCATCGTGCTTCGTATCTTCGCCACGAAGTTAACTCGCACCCAAGAGAAGAAAGAGAAGATGGCCATAATGATTACTGATGAATGCATCAACTGTGGTGCATGCGAGCCAGAATGTCCAAATACCGCCATTTACGAAGGAGGCGCGGGCTGGAAATTTGCTGAAGGAACGGGGTTCAAAGGACAAGGCGAGCACCCAACTGTGGGTAGCGTAGATTCCGAAAAAGAGAATGCACCCGGCAGCGTTGAAGTGTATTACATCACACACTCCAAATGCACGGAATGTGTAGGTTTTCACGATGAGCCTCAATGCGCTGCAGTCTGCCCTGTAGACTGCTGTGTTGACGATCCTGAACACCGTGAGACAGAAGAAATGCTGTTGGCAAAAAAAGCCTTCATGCACCTTTGAGTTAATGATCAAACACCTTGCTCAACAATCACCTGGCCTAAATCGCGTTAGCAATACTATGAGACTTTCTGCAATTTGGCTCTCCATTTTTGTTGTCTTCCAAACAACTCCGCTTTGGGGTCGAAACGCAATTTCCGAAGATCCCGTAGCGAGATTATTGGAATTACATGATCACCTGATGCAAGCCTCAAGTGATACAGAATTACGGATTGCTCATGAGGCCCTAAAAGAAGGCATGCGTCAGGCTTGGAATAATGCCGATTTCTGGGCGTGCGATTGGTCTGCGCTTTCAGAACGCATGGGCGTGATTACCGCAGGCGAGGAAGAACAAAGCGTTGCCATCATTACATGGAATCTTGAACTTCAGAACAGAACACAGGAGTATGGCGGATTCGTTCTTGCGAAAGACCGTAATGGCGAGCCAATCGTCATCGAGTTGAGTCACCGCAAGAGCCATATAAACCGCCAAGCTCTGGACACAAAAAAGCGCTTTAAAGCCGAAACTTGGCCCGGAGCGGTATACTACTCCATCATCCCTCAAACACAGGGTAAAAAGCTCGTATTCACCTTGTTGGGATGGGATGGAGCCGATGGCATTCGCAGTCGCAAGGTGGTTGAAACTCTCAGTATTCAAAACGGTAAATTACGATTTGGCGTTCCGATTATCGACCTGGGGCACGGCTCCGAGAAACGATTGGTGCTGGAATATGCAGACGGTGTCACGGCCATGCTTCGATGGAGGGAAGATCTGCGCATGATCGTGATGGACCATTTGAGCGCCCCTGAGCCCCAACTCCAAGGGAATACCTCTTTCTACGGACCTGACATGACCTATGACGCACTGGTTTGGCAAAAAAACCATTGGGTGCTGAAAGAGAATCTAGAGATTCGCGATCCCGACATGAAGAAACCCTGGAACAATCCGAAGCGGTCTCGAAGGCGAAATTGAGTGCTTCGTTGCCCGGTGTATCTTTGCAGCATGCAACGTTTTCCAGCCTCTGTTATTTTTCTTTGTTTGGCCTTGAGTGGAAGTGTTTCAATAGGCACTTCGCAAAACTCAGTACCGGTTGACTCCATCCAGATTGCTGCAGAAGATTCGTTGCGTTTGCATCAGAAAGAAGTGCAAGCCCTACTTCAAGAGGAATTTCATGAAATGACTCGATTTCCTCTTGGCTCACGCATTGAATCGTGGAGCCATGTGCTGGACATGGAGGTTACACGAGGCAACATTTCACGCGTACAACGGTTTTGGTTCACCCCAAAAGAGAACCGGGCAATGATTTGGCTTCCTGACTCCTCACGATCCAACGAGTGCCTGTTTTTTGACCCGGAAACCGATCGCCTCGCAAGCATTTTCCCCTCCAACTCAAACGGCACCTTAATTCCAAAGGCGATGGCCGTCAAGATGGGGCTCAATGGAAACGCCACTGAAACCGTATCGAAACGACAGTCCAACTGGAAAACCCAACCATCTGATTCACTTCTGACCGTTTCATTGAGCGATGGCGAGACCACTATTGAGGTTGTCTTGGGCGAAAAATCATCTTGGCAAGCTCTCGGAGTCACTGCATGGTTGTCCATGCAACCCGTTCCAGGGTTTTCATTGCCACCTCAAGCCTCCAAACAACCCATTGTATCCTTCGAGCAAACAAATAAAGATGGCATCGTTTTGTATCAATTCCGGGTGGTCAACATCGAACAATTGGAAATTCCATTCACGCTTGACTTGTCCTCCATTCGTGTAGACGATCCGACACGGCCGTTGATGGTCATCGCAAAAGAATGGGCTGAACAGAATAAAGCGAACCAACAAAAGGAAACGCAGGATCAGTCCGAGGATTAACTGCTTCGCCGGCTAGAGGCGCTTTCTCCAATCCACACTTCGGTCGCGCCATTACCAAATCGACGTGGATCAGCTGAACGACAGGCACAATCCGGGTAATACTGCTCAATACGGGTCCAAATCTGATGTCGTAAAACACCCTGACCGATTCCATGGATGAACACCATGCGCTTGGTTTTTTGTCTCACTCCGATCTGTAACATGCGCTCAAAGTGCGCTAGCTGCAATTCAAGCATTGCACCGGAATCCAGTCCTGCTTGGCTCTCTACCAATTGATGCATGTGCAAATCGACCTCGACGGTGTCGTTCGAAACAGGACGGCTATCCGCTAGAGCGTATCGATCTTTAAACTCCTTCTCAATGACTTTTTGGTCCTCCGTGCTCACTTCTTGTTGTAAAATCTCTGCAACCGAAGGAATGACCCGGGCATACCCCGCTTTTTCTTCTTCTTGATTCTGAATGAGAATCAATTCCGCACGCTCATGTTGAAATTCAAATCCATTTTGATCTTCCACCATCAGGTGTGTCCCACTCAGAATTTGTGTCACCGTCCCTTCTCCAACTTCATTAAGAAAACGCACCTTATCGCCTATTTCAATTGCTTGTGACTCCATGTGCACGAAATTAGCCATCTCAAATCACAATGATCCCATGATCACCCAACGTTTCTTTATTTCTGCATGGCAACGACCGGTATGGTTTGTCATTATGCTGTTATCCGTCTCCCTAATCCAAGCGCAAGTAAAACTTCAGCCCCGCCAATTGCAATGGCTTGACCAGGCCATGGCCCAATCCGTGAAGGACTTCAATCTACCCTCGATGTCCGTAGCCATTGTCCATGATGGTCAACTCGTTTGGAGCGCCTCGTATGGTGAGAGAACTTCAGGAACAGGTCAAATGGCCACTCCGCAGACGCTCTATGCCGTTGCGTCCAATACAAAAGCTTTCACTTCAGCAGCACTTGCACAGCTTGTTGACGAAGGAAAACTCGATTGGAATGAACGAGTACAGCACTATTTACCCTGGTTTGAACTTTACGACCCGTACGTTTCATCCGAATTTCGGATTCGTGATCTCCTATGCCACCGGAGCGGACTCGCAACGTTCAGCGGAGATCTGCTTTGGTACGGAACGAAATGGTCAAGCAAAGAAATCCTTCAAAAAGCGAAACACCTCAAACCCACCAGTTCGTTTCGTTCACGTTACGGCTATCAAAACCTCATGTTTATGGTTGCCGGAGAGGTCATTGAGGCCGTCTCTGGAACGAGCTGGGAGGAACGAGTCCAACAGCAACTTCTGGGTCCAATAGGGATGACAGCCTCCGTATTAAGCACGGACGACTTGAGCGAGCGAAACAACGTGGCCTCACCACATAACGAATTGGATTCCGGAGTTCAAACGCCCATTGAATGGCTCAATTGGGACAACGTAGCACCTGCCGGAGCGTTGATTAGCAGCGCAGAAGAAATGGCCCAGTGGATGGTGGTACAAATGGACAGCGGCCGAACCGCGACAGACACCCTCTGGTCATCGGGTCAAACCCAGGAAATGTGGTCAATGCACACACCCATTCAAGTTTCTCCTTGGTACCAGAAAATGTTACCAACCATGCATTTTCGCGGGTACGGATTGGGCTGGGAATTGTATGACTTGCAGGGCCGGAAAATGGTGGCCCATAGCGGCGGGTATGACGGTATGATTAGCAGGCAAGTTTTGGTTCCCGAAGAAAAGCTAGGCATCATTATTTTGACAAATGCCAACACTTCAGTGCCTTGGGGTTGGGGGCATGACGCCATCAGTGCTTTAATGAGCGGAAAGAAGGAAACTCCAATTATCGATTTCTTACTAGAACGAAAGCTAGCAGAGCCTGCCGATCTAGCACGCGCAGAAGCCGAATTGCTCGCTTCGCGTATTGCAGATGCTCCTTCATCTAAACCCTCCAAAGACTATGTCTGTCGGTATTCTGACGTGATGTATGGAGACGTTATCGTTTCTATCCAGCAAGACACGCTTCAATTCACATTTGAGCCCACTCCCCTATTTCAAGGAACACTCGAGCATTGGCATTACGATACGTTTCGTCTTCATTGGGGAACACAAATGATGTTGCCAAAAGGCATGGCACATTTTAGTTTGAACCTAAACGGACATGTTGCCTCATTGGACTTTGACGTCCCCAATCCCGACTTTGACTTCACAGAATTGCATTTCATCAAACAATTGATGGATTAACACGTCATGTATCAACGAAATATTCATTATCTTTTTTCCATGGTTTCTACTTCCAATCTCTCTCGTTTAGCTGCTCGAAAAAATGGAATTTTCGCCATTATTTTGGTTTTGATTTCTACAACTTTGTTTGCGCAACCCACTGTTCCGGACAATTTAAATATGGAACCTTTGCGTGATTGGCTCAAGGTCAATTGGTACCAACCCTATTTCGATGACTTAGGCTACAACGGAGCTCGGAACCAAATGTTTGGATATACCGATGAGGAAAACGACGTCATTCATGGTATTTACACGGGATTTGAACAGGCATCCATCTTCACAACATACCTGAACCCGATTAATACGGAACACATTGTCCCGCAGAGCTTTTTTGGATCACTTTCTCCAATGAAATCGGACTTGTTTAACATCAGGCCCTCACATGGCAATGCCAATTCTTCCCGTGGTAATTCGCCATATGGTGAGGTCATCGATGAAAACGCTCAGTGGTATGGAATCGATGCCTCAGGCAACTATGTGACCCAAGGAAACATCCCGACCAACTTGGAGCTCTGGACGGAGCGTTCCGGAAATCTCTGGGAGCCTCGCGATGATGCCAAAGGAGACATCGCACGGTTAGTATTCTACTTCTACACCATGTACCCAACCGAAGCAGGAGACATGGCTAGCATCGGAAACATAGAGACGCTTTATGCGTGGCATCTCGAGGATCCAATCAGCACATTCGAATCCACCCGAAACGATCGAGTTCAAGAGGTCCAAGGAAATGCGAACCCATACATATCTGACCCTGAACTGGTGATGCGAGCGTGGTTTTGGACCGGCAGCAGCGTACCTGGCTGTATGGACGAATCAGCCTGCAATTTTAATTTAGATGCAACTTCAGATGACGGGTCTTGCCTCTTCGCCGAAACAGGGTTGGATTGTGAAGGAAATATATTGACTTCGTGCACCCTGTACTTTAGTGAATACGGCGAAGGAAGTTCCAACAACAAGTACCTCGAAATCTACAATCCTGGTATTGAATCGATTTCACTTGATGGTTTTGCATTGGCTCATACGGTCAACGCGCCGAGCGTTCCTGGAACGTATGAAACATGGGTGGAACTGCCTGTAAATGGCGTCATTGAGCCGCAAAGCGTTTACCTCATTGTCCATAGCCAGGCAGAAATCGCATTGCTCAACATCGCCAATTTTACTTACGGAAACTTATCCAATGGCGATGATGGTTTTGCCTTGGTCATAGGCTCCCCAGCGGACTACAACATTCTCGACGCCGTTGGGGATTGGAACGGGGATCCTGGAACAGGATGGGATGTTGCTGGCACCAGCAGTGCCACGACCAACCATACGCTCATTCGCAAGCCGACCGTATCAACAGGCAATGCCGGCGATTGGACACCATCGGCAGGTACTTCTGAAGACGACAGCGAATGGTTGGTATTGGAGATGGACAACTGGGACGACGTGGGAGCACATGCAGCCGACGCAGTTTGCGACCCCTCTTCGAACGAAACAGACGATGTCTTAGGATGCTACTATACTGCAGCTTGCAACTTCAACGAAGCTGCTACCCAGGATGACGGTTCATGTGAATTTGAAAGCTGTGTCTTACTTGGTTGCACCTATCTCTACGCTCTGAATTATTCTGAAGAGGCCAATGATGATGATGGAACTTGTATTTTCGGAAATACAGAAGGAGAATGCGCTTCAGATATCAACATGGACGGAACCGTCTCCGTCTCAGACTTGCTTTTGCTCCTGACCGAATTCGGTCAAGGCTGCTGAGTTTAAAATAGCGCTGAAAAAGCCCATCTTACTGTATCTCAGGTCCTTTCGCTCAATATAATATGTAATTACCACATGTTTAATTCTGTATGCAAAACAGATTAAATAGCTGTAAATGTTTTGATTACAATGGCACTGACACCTCAACAATTAACACTCAATAAATAAATCGGTTCGACCAATAGTGTTTTTAAATCGAGGAAGCCTTATATTAGAAGTCCCAAATTGTCTGACATGAGCCTAAATTGCCTCCAACGGTCCCTATGGATCGGCGTGGTGTTGATTTCAACTATTTTTGAAATCCACGCCCAAGAATGCGCTGACGAAGCAGCGTGCAACTATCTACCATTTAGTGGTCCAGGATACTGCATACAAATCGAACCTTACGCCATTCATTCCGGCACGATTGGACTGGAAGATCTCACAGGGTTTACAACGTATCGGATTTACGCCTTGTGCGAAAATGTCGACGATTTTGTTTCAAGCGTTACGGGAGACACTGCATTCCCGACTGTCATTGAATCCGATGGGGATGTTTTCCAAAGTCCGTTTGGGGGAGCTTTGGGATCAGATATCACCTCCAGTCTTTTTGGGTTTTTTCCGTCTCTTCAGTTTGACAGCTTTGTTACAATCGGCCTAACAGAAAGCGCAACAGGCGAAGAAGGTTACATCAACACAATTTCTTCAGCGGCCAATCCATGGCCCTTGAACTTTGAAAATACAGGGGCACTCTCAATTGAAGATGAAATTGGAGGTGGCTGGTTCATTTTTAATGGTCAAACCAACGGAATCGCAGGGGATGATGCCCGCGTTCTTTTGGGACAAATTACAACGACGGGTTCGCTCTCTGGTTCCTTGTACGTTCAATTCTTCCAAGAGGGGTTAACAACAAATGACTTGCGCGTCCATTTTGACTTTGCAGATGCTTGTGTTGGCCCAGAGGACACTTCGACGTGCGATTACCCTGAATTGGGATACGGTTGCGATGGGATCTGTCTTTCTGACGTTGACAACGATGGCATCGGCGAGCTTTTTTTCGCGAATGGAATGGCTC